>NZ_JAVTWC010000085.1:0-45125 GCF_032229445.1 Tahibacter sp. | reverse complement strand
AAGTAGCGATCAGAATATCGCTTCTTGGCCTCCGGCCGTGCGGGGCAGCTTCAAGCTGTCCGAAGAAGTTGTTCCAGCCCGCACGGGGCCGGCCTGTTGGCATAAGGTCAGGTCGAAATATGCCCTTAGTCAAGTAACGAAGATACTCGTTCTGGGTCGATTGCCCGTGGCGAATCGGGAAGCTGCTGCCATCGGTGTAGCCCTTAGAGAGATTTAGGCCAAGCGCTAGGTAGCGGGCGAAGAGCGGTGCGTCGATAATGGAAAGGTCTAGGTCAGACTGGCCGACGGAGAAGTCGGTCTTCTTATGGATGCTGTAGCCAAGCTTCGCGGAGCCGGCTACCTGTACAGATGTAATTGGTACGCTAAAGTGCTGCGCAACTTGATTGAGGATGTCGAATTGACGTTCCTCGTGCCCTACGAACGCCTTGGTCGGGTATGTGAGAAAGACCTTTCTTGCGACTTCATTGTATGGGTGCTTGGCCGCGACCCCTGCGTCTATGGCTTCAAGGTGATTCATCTGGTAATCGCACTGTTAAGTGAGGCCGCTACAGTTCATACCCCAACTCGGGGCGTAATGGATTCAGTACTGCCTGAACATCAAGAGCTTTCTTACCCCACCGCTGCGTCGTTCTCCGATGCCGTCCAGCGCGTGCTCGTCCGAGCTACCGCCGTTACTTCGGCAATGCGGGGTCGTGTTAGTTGCGTACGGCAAGATGAAGGTGGAACGCGCGAGGCGGCGGTCACGCGCAAGCCTGGGGTTTCTCGCGGTTGTTGCCGGTATGAAGAAAGAGCCGTTTGCGCTGGTGTCGCTGCTTGTGTCGGATCATGCGCGGGATTGCGCTGAGGTCGATGTCGGTGAGGGTGTGCGCCACGTGCCCTGCGCGTGTTGGTGTCGGGGGGCGTCTGGTCAAGGGATGGGGTGTGCTGTGCGCTGCTGGCGGCGTTGGATGCATGCATGCGCCGCTCCGACGTAGGTGGCCTCTGCGCGCGCTTCCGCTGACCGCAAATGCTGTCGCCGCAGCCGGTGCGCTGAGTCGGTCCAGCGGTAGGCTCTGGCTTGTTTCACAGAACGCGCCTGTGCAGTGGCCATGACGCGAAGAAGCTAGTGTTAGCCCCACGTCCCATATGGCCCCCTGCCATGTGATGGCGGACGGCTTGGCCGCCCGCGCGACGTTGTGTGGGTCCGAGTGTAGCCGCAAGGTGGGCGGGTAAACCAATATGCATCGGAACAATTTTGTTTCTACGAAAGTGGAAAGCTGTTCACGTTCGTCAATTCGGTTTGACGCGCCGCACAAATTCGGGCGCTTTGGCTTGGCCCAGTGGTGAACGCCGTCCATGGCTTCTCGTTCTGCCGCGACACGGCGAAACCTCTCACCTTGCTGCGTGATTGCCGGCGGCGTTGGCGGGTTATGCCGCGCGGGCGCGCGGCGGCGAAACGGAGGGGCGTCGATCCTCATCGACTATCGGACAGCGTAGGGCGCACGGGCGAGGGTGGGTGTATGCCCGGGGAGAAATCCAGGCCCTTGACGCTGATCGCGATGCGGTCAGCAACCCGAGCGTTAAGGTCGCGCTGCACGGGGCTGGGCGCCTACCGCGGCGAGGTCTTTTCACGCGCGCCTCGAGCCCGACGCGTGGCCGCTATGGGGCACAGCAGTTCGACGACAGTCTGCGGCAGATCGGTGCACGCGGCGCGCACGCGTCAAGCACGCAACAGGCCTCCGACGGGTGGCACTCGCAAGGGTGGCGCAGCCCGACTGCCGTTCGCTTGACGGCACGGGCCGGCTACGTATGCTGGGCGAAATGCATTGTTGGATTTCCTGCCGTTGTTGCTTTTGCAGGTCATTAGACGGTGGCGGTCACCTGGGGCAAGCCAGTGTCCGCCAGCCTGCAACCGGCGGGAGCAAGCATCCGAGGTGCATACCGTCCGTGCCCGGCAGCGTGATCCCTGGCGAGCACGACTACACGAGTGCGCAGGCGATTTCCGCCTTGCGCTGAGGAGAACGCTGTATGAAACGCTCCGGATGGTATTCCTCGTTGTACTTCTGTGCGGTCCTGGTTTCGCTGGTGCTGGGTGCGGTAGTTCCGGGCTTGGCCAATGCGACCACCGGCATCATGACGATTACCAGCACGACCACGCTGACGGAGAACCACACCGGACAGATCCGGTTTGGTGCCAGCAACATCACCCTGGACTGCGCGGGCTATGAGATCCGCTTTGCGGCGCGCCAGCCGGCGGGCGGCTGCGGGGTCAGTGGCACGCAGACCTGTGGTATTCGTTCGCTCAACCGCACGGGCATCACGATACGGGGCTGCGATGTGGTCGGTGCCTACAGCTATGGCATTTGGATCCAGGGCACGAGCACGACGTCCACCGTGCGCGACAGCTCGGTGACCGACGCCATGGTCGGATTCCGTGTGGACGCTGCGTCGAATCTGCAGTTCTTCAACAGTGCCGCCGTTTCCAATAACGCGGGATTTGAGATCCGCGACAGCACCGACGTCATGTTCACGAGCACGGATGCCGTGTATTCGACCGGTGATGGTTTCGACATCAACGATTCCACCGATGTACGGATTCAATACGGGTTCGTGTTCGCCAATGGCGTCAACGGCATCGAGTTCGATGACAGTCCGGGTTCTTCGGTGCTGAACACCGAAGTGCTGAACAACGGCCAGCATGGCGTGAGTCTCGACAATAGTTCGGCGATCTACATCAGTGCCAACGAAATTCACGGCAACGTTGAAAACGGTTTGCGGCTCCAGAACTGCGACAACGGTACCGTTCGTTACAACCTGGTCGACAACAATGGCACCTGCAACGCCAACCAGGATGCGGCTTCGAGCGGAAATACCTGGACGGGCAACACGCTGCAGAACTGGTGCGGCACCGTGCCCAATCCGCACTGAAGCTATTCAGTGCGATCGCGTCACGTTGCTCACTCCTTGCGTTCTGCGTGCGCGGGCACGGGTGGCACGTTGGCTCCAGGCAAATCGGTTGCTGCGTCTCTTGTGAGTTCCGGCGACGACTTCACTGTGTGTCGGCATTCCACGCCGACACCAGCCCCGGCGCCGCGACATACATCCGGAACAGCGCAGCGCGCACCGGCGAATCGCCGGCAAAGCGGCGGTGCCAGTCGGCGAGGTCGATTGCGGTGCGTGCCGCATCGAGGTCGAGGCCGCGTGCGCGCAGATCGCGCATCTGCCGTGTGATATCGGCGAACAGGTCGCGCAGCTGGGTGACATAGACGGTGTCGTGCTGCACCGGGCCGTGACCGGGAACGATCAACGCCGGCTTCAGGGCGAGCAGCGCGTCGAGTGCAGCCGGCCAGTCGACGACATGCGACTGGTCGCCACCGACCAGCGGTACCGGCCAGACCACGAGGTCGCCGCTGGCGAGGATGCGTTCCTGCGGCAGCCAGACGACAAGATCGGCCTCGGTATGGCCGCGACCCACGCGGCGGATCTCGATGCGCCGCGTGCCGCGCTGGAGGATCAGGTCGCCGCCCGTCGGCAAGTCGGGCAGCACGTCGGGCGTGCCGGGCACCACGTTCATGTAGTGCGCGACGAGCGCGATGTCACTGGCGTAGCTCGCGCGCTCCTCGTCGCTGATCGGTTCGCCGGCCAGGGTCTTGCCGGCGTCGAGCTGCTTTTTCATCTGCGCCGCCGCCTGCGGTGCGCCTTCGATCATGCCCTGGCGGTTCTTCGCACCGGTGCCGGGCAGGTAGTCACGCAGGCTGGGGTGGGCGATGAACCGTATGCTGGGCCAGGCCTTGCGCCAGGTGGCGTTGCCGATGACATGGTCGTCATGCCAGTGCGTATTCACGAGATGGCTGACCGGCTTGTCGGTGATGCCCTTGAGCGCGGCAATCAGCTCCGCCGACGCCTCGGGCGCGTCGACCACGACGACGTCCTCGTCGGTGACGATGAACAGGCAGTTCGCGTCGACCATGAGTCCGGGCGGATCGGTGCGGATCGCCGCATGCACGCCGGGGGCAAGGGTTTCGACGCGAAAGCCCGGCGCGGCCGCGGCTGCGCCGGCCAGGGCCAGTAGTGCGAGCAAGGTCAGGATGGCGAGGGCAGGGCGCATGTTCGACTCCGTCGGAGCGCCCACGATCGCGGTTCGCGGTGCGGCGCCGCAAGGCCGCACCGTCGCAGCGGCTGCGCATTCGGGTAGGCCGGACGGCAGGGGTGGCGGCCGGGCCGGCGCAGGCGAACAGCGGCTGCGGGCGGACCGTCTGTGCGGGAGTCGGCAGTTATGGAGCCGTCTCACCGAATCGCCTATGATCCGGCCAGATGAGTCAGCGCCAGCCCCTCACCATCCTATTCGCCGACGTCTCGGGCAGCACCAAGCTGTTCGAGAGCCTGGGCGATGAAGCCGCCCGCCGCATCGTGTCCGGCGTGCTGCAGGTACTGGCCGAGATCACTCAGCGTCACGGCGGCCGCCTGATCAAGACCATCGGCGACGAAGTCATGTGCACCTTCCCGGGCGCGCTGAACGGCCTGCTCGCGGCGGCCGACATGCAGAAACGCGTGTCGTCCGATCCGGTCTTCAGCCGCGACAACCTCGGCATTCGCGTCGGACTGCATCACGGCGACACGCTGGTCGAGGAAAGTGATGTCTACGGCGACGCGGTCAACACTGCCGCGCGCATGGCCTCGCTGGCCAAGCGCGAGCAGATCGTCACAACGGCGTCGACCGTCAGCGGCGTGACGAATGCGGGGCCGCTGCGTACGCGCTCGCTGGGCACGGCGCGCGTCTCCGGCAAGCTGCAGCCGATCGAGATCGTCGACGTCATGTGGCAGGACGACACCTCGAACGTGACCATGGTGCAGCGCGTGGTGAAGCTCGTCGAAGCGCAGCGCAAGGCACGTCTGCTGCTGCGCTACCGTGGCCAGGCCATTGAACTCGACGAGATGGCGCCGTCGTTCTCCCTGGGGCGCGAAGCGAGCAACAACCTCATGGTCGATGCGGAATGGGTCTCGCGCACGCACGCGACCATCGAGTACAAGCGCGGCTATTGGGTCGTCGGCGACCGTTCGACCAACGGCACCTGGGTACGCCTCGGCGAAGCCGAGGAACTGCGCCTGCATCGCGACGAGATCCAGCTACGCAGCAAGGCCGGGACGATCAGCCTCGGCCAGGAAACCAGCCTCAATCCGGACTACGTGCTGCAGTTCCAGTGCGTCGAAGCCTGAGAGCAGGAAACAGGGAAGAGGAGTGAGGAACGAGTGGAGGCGCGACGCGCTCTCGCTCCCACTCATTTCTCACTTCTTTATTGATTCTTGCTTAAGCGCTTACCGCGCGAACGGATTGCGCAGGCGACCGCGCGCGTCGTTCGGTTCGTAGCGATTGCGATCGTTCTCGACGAAGCCAACCGCGGTATAGGCGTTGACGTAGTCGATCACGTCGGGCAGTGCTGCGCCGCTGGCCTCGGCGATGTCTTCGAGGCTGGCGAAGTCCTTCAGCATGAAGGTGCCGATGCGGAAATGCTTGGCGAACTCGCGTTCGCTCTGCGGATAGCGCGCGAGCTTGAAGCGGGCCTGGCGGTCGAGTCCGGGCAACAGTTCGCCCTGGGAGCGGTTCAGCACGTAGAACCAGAGCAGGCGCGAGAACGGCTGCGCGGTCAGCGTGCCCTTGGCGGCGGCGAAATCCGCCGCGTTCAGGAGTTGCCAGTCGGATAGCTGGAGGCTGCGGCCGCAGTGCGGGGCAAGCGCGCGCAGGCCGGTCGAGCTGCTGTACCAGGTCTGGCTCGCCGGATCGACCACCAGGTCCTGGGCTCCGGCGGTGACGAGGCGAGCCGGGCCGGGCAGGGTGATTCCGGTCAGGAAATCCGCGACGCTGAGCTCGCGCGCCGGGGCGGGCGGCGGCGGAGGCGCGACGGGCGGCGGAGGCGCGACGACGGGTGGCGGCGCGGGTATGGGGCGCGGCGGGGGAGGCCGCGGCGCTTCGACGGCCGGTGCTTCGACCGGAGCCGGCGCGACGCGCTGCGGGCGTGCATCGCCGGCGCGGTATTCGCTGGCATAGGCCTCGCGTTCGGGCGCGGCGGCCGCAGCCGGCGGCGTGACGCCCGACGGCAGGTTGAACATCAGCAGCAGCTTGACGACAGCCTCGAGGCTCAGCGGCCGGCCGAGCAGCAGGTCGGACTCGCGCGCCGAGTCGCGCCCGGTGAACGCCGCCGTGCGCTTGCCGGCACCGTTCGCCTTGAGCCAGGCCATGTGGCCGAATACCGAGTCGACGTCCACGACGACCAGATCGGCGTCGCGCTCGTTGCTGACTTCCCAGGACTGGCGCAGGCGCTGCGCCGCCGGTCCCAGGAAGTTGCGGAACTCGGTTTCCTCGTCCGGACTCGCGCCCACGAGCGCGATCTTGTAAGCCATTTGCGATGCTCCCCCTGAGCGTGCCGCGGTCCTGGCTGGCCCGGGCGGATGCGTGATGTTGCAATGATTGTCGCGAACGCCCCCTGGGCGTCAACTGCCGGCTGTCACGGTCGGTCATGCCGGCGCATCCCAGGGCACCTCCGGCCGCGTCGCACCCGCAGTCCGGTTGGGGTCCGGCCTGCTTCACCACGGGATCATTCAGGCCGCCGCCGGAGCCGGTGCCGTCTCGTTCTGCTGCAGGGTCCACAGCGTAGCGTAGCGTCCGCCCGCGGCCAGCAACGCCGCATGGTTGCCGCGCTCGACGATACGGCCGTGCTCGAGCACGAGGATCTCGTCGGCGTCGACGATGGTCGACAGCCGGTGCGCGATGACCAGCGTGGTGCGGTCGCGCGCGATGTCCTCGAGTTCGGCCTGGATGATTTTCTCGGTGCGCGTGTCCAGCGCGCTGGTCGCTTCGTCGAACACGAGCAGGGCCGGATTCTTCAACAGCGTGCGCGCGATCGCGACACGCTGCTTTTCGCCGCCGGACAGCTTGAGGCCGCGTTCGCCGACGGCGCTGTCGTAGCCCTGGGGCAGTGACTCGATGAAGGCATGGACGTGCGCGGAGCGCGCCGCGGCGAAGACTTCCTCCCGGGTCGCGCCCGGGCGGCCGTAGGCGATGTTGTAGTAGATGCTGTCGTTGAACAGCACCGTGTCCTGCGGAACGATGCCGATCGCCGCGCGCAGGGAATCCTGGGTCACCTCGCGGATGTCCTGGCCGTCGATGAGGATGCGTCCGCCGCTGACGTCATAAAAGCGGTACAGCAGCCGCGCCAGCGTCGACTTGCCCGCGCCGGTGGTGCCGACGACGGCTACGGTCTTGCCGGCCGGTACGAGGAAATCCACGTCGCGCAGGATCGGCCGGGCCGGGTCGTAGTGAAAATCCACATGCTCGAAGCGCAGTTCGCCGCCGCGCACGCTGAGCGCGGCCGCGCCGGGCGCGTCGCTGACTTCCTGCGCCTCGTCCAGCAGCGCATACATGCGCTGGATGTTCGACAGCGCCTGTTTCACTTCGCGATAGACCATGCCGAGATAGTTCAACGGTATCGACAGCTGGATCAGGAACGCATTCACCAGCACGAGGTCGCCCAGGGCCATGCGCCCCTCGGTCACGCCGACCGTGGCGCGCCAGAGCACGAGGGTCAGACCGACCGCGACGATGCCGGCCTGGCCAATATTCAGCACGGCCAGGGTCTTGAGACTCTTCACGGTCGCGTCTTCGAGGCGCACGAGGCTGCTGTCGAAGCGGCGCTGCTCGTGGTCCTCGTTGTTGAAATACTTGACTGTCTCGTAGTTGAGCAGCGAATCGACGTTGCGCGCATTCGCCTCGGTGTCGGCCTCGTTCGCTGCGCGGTAGTAGCGCAGGCGCCATTCGGTCACGGCGAAGGTGAAGGCGATATAGGTCACCAGCGTGCCGAGCGTGATGACGGCGAAGGTCCAGTCGTAGCGCACGATCAGGATGGCGCTGACGACGACGACTTCGAACAGCGTCGGCAGGATGGTGTAGAGCGTCCAGTCGAGCAGGTCGGAAACGGCAGTCATGCCGCGCTCGACGTCGCGCGCGACGCCGCCGGTCTTGCGGTCCAGATGAAAGCGCAGGCTCAGCGCGTGCAGGTGGCGGAACACCTTGAGCGTGATCATGCGCGAGGTGCGCGCGAGCACGCGCGCGAAGACGATGGTGCGCAGCTCCTGGAACAGCGACGAGGCCAGGCGCAGCGCGCCGTAGGCGACCAGTGGGACCAGCGGCAGCAGCAACAGGCTCGGCGCGACGTCGAGGCCGTCGATGAGCTCTTTCAACGCCAGCGGCACCGCGATCGTCGCGAGCTTGGCCGAGACGAGGAAGATCAGCGCCAGCACCACGCGGCCGCGGTACGGCCAGACCTGCGGCAGCATCAGACGCAACGTGGCGAAGACAGAACGGTCGGGTGCGGCGGCGGGTTCGGTCATAGCGAGCAGCGCGGTCGTGGGCCGCAACAGATGGGGCCGGCGCCGCCGCTATCAATCGATCGCGGTGCGAATCGCCGAACCGGTGTTGCGCTGCGGCAAGCGCGGGCATCGATGCGCGCTGGCTGCGGAAACGCCGGGCGGTGCAACCGAGCGCGTCAATGTTGTCGCGGGCAGGGAAATGCGCGCGCCAGAAGCCTGCGCCGGGCCGGATGTGCGCCGTGTCAGCGCCGGCAGCAGGTGTTCGCGCAACAGATCCGCTCTGCCCCCGAAGTGGCGGCCCGGGCGCAGCCGTGCCGCGACGTCCTCGGCGGTTCGCCGCGGGTATGATCGGGCTCCCCCTGTTCCCGAGGTCATCGTGATGAAGCACGCTCTCCTGTTTGCTGGCACGCTGCTGCTCGCCGGCGTCGCCCAGGCCCAGCAACCGGCCGCTGCACCGCAGCCGACAACGCTTCCCGCCGCTGCCGCCGCGCTGCCGCGCACCGCCGCACCCGCTGGGGCCGAGCTGTATTTCATCGCGCCCGCCGACGGCGCGATGGTCGACAAGGAGTTCACGGTGCGCTTCGGCCTCAAGGGCATGGGCGTCGCGCCGGCCGGTATCACGCTCGCGAAGACCGGCCACCATCACCTGCTGATCGATGTCGCTGAACTGCCGCCGATGAACCAGCCGCTGCCGATGGACGACAAACACAAGCACTTCGGCGGCGGCCAGACCGAAGCCACGATCACCTTGTCTCCGGGCAAGCACACCCTGCAGCTGATCCTTGGCGATGCGCTGCATATTCCGTTTGATCCGCCCATTCTGTCGCCGAAGATTACGGTGACGGTGAAGTAGTCAGCCAGCGCACGTATGGCGTGGCCGCGATGTTGTCCGCGTTGCTGCTAACCCGGTCGTAGGGGCGTGTATCGCTCTGCACCAGGCAGGAGGCAGCGTCTCACCGGGAGCGCGCAGGTACCGGCAGCAATCCCCGCTCCACGAGCCACGCACGCGCATCTTCCGCGTCGTGCTCGAACCAGGCGAGCGTGGAGCCCAGGCGGTAGGAGTAGCCCCACGCGTCCATGTCGAGCATCAGCCGTGCGCTGCCCACGCCGGGCAGGGTGTCGGCGAGCACGATCTGCAGGTAACAGGTCGCGTCTTCCTCGGCGACGGAGTCGGTGGCGTTGGTGTGGACCTGGGCGCGGCGCTCGGGCGGCTGCACGATGAGGTGACAGGCTTCGTGCAGCGCGGAGTGCACCGGCGTGTCGGGGCGTACGTAGACGGTGCTGCCGATCAGGCCGGCTTCGGGCTCGCCCCAGTAGCTGCCGGGGATGGGCGCCTCGGGCTCTACGTCGACCAGCTCCAGCGCATGTGCGGCCAGTAGCGCGCGCAGGGCGTCGCGGTCGATCTCGCCGATCGTCAGCACCCCCGCCATCGCCTCGGGCGCCGCCGCTTCAGTTTGTGCTGACGCTGCTTTGTGGAGTTTGTCGGAATGTGCAGGTGTCATCGCTGCGGTCTGCGGGCCGATTTCTCCGGCGCGGCGGTCTTCGGTCCTGCGATCTGCGGGGCGGCTGAGCCGTTGCCCGCAGATCGGGTTTCAGCCTTCGCGCGCCGCCGCGGCGGCGGCGGCCGCCGCGCTGGACTTGTCGGGCAGGGTCACGGTGAGGTCGAGCACTTCATGATCGCCGTCGCGCTTGACCTGTATGTCGACCGCTTCCTGGTCGACGTTGACGTACTTGCGGATCACTTCGAGCAGCTCGCGCCGCAGCAGCGGCAGATAGTCTGGACTGCCGCGTGCACTGCGTTCTTGCGCCACGATGATGCGCAGGCGTTCCTTGGCGATGCTTGCGGTCTGCTTGGGGCTGCCGCGCAGGAAATCGAACAGGCCCATGCTCAGCTCCCGAACAGTCGCGACAGGATGCCTTTCTTCGGTGCATCGAGGAAACGCATGGGACGCACATCGCCCAGCAGGCGCGCGACGGCATCGTCGTAGGCATGTCCGGCGTTCGAGGTTTCGTCGAGGATGACCGGCACGCCGGCGTTGGACGCGGCCAGTACGCCTTCGGACTCCGGAATCACGCCAAGCACTTCGATGCCGAGGATTTCCTTGACGTCGTCGATGCTCATCATGTCGCCGGCGGCAACACGGGTCGGGTTGTAGCGGGTCAGCAGCAGATGCTGCACGATCGGCTCGGCACCGGTTTCGGCGCGCCGTGTCTTGGACGACAGCAGGCCGAGGATGCGGTCCGAATCGCGCACCGAGGAGACTTCCGGATTGACCACGACGATCGCACGGTCGGCGAAATACATCGCCAGGAACGCGCCTTTCTCGATGCCGGCCGGCGAATCGCAGATGACGTAGTCGAAGCCCTCGTCCTTCAGCTCGTTGAGCACGCGCTCCACGCCGTCCTTGGTCAGCGCTTCCTTGTCGCGGGTCTGCGAGGCGGCCAGTACGTGCAGGTTGTCGTAGCGCTTGTCCTTGATCAGCGCCTGCTTCAACGTGCACTCTTGGTGGATCACGTTGACGAAGTCGTACACGACGCGGCGCTCGCAGCCCATGATCAGGTCGAGATTGCGCAGGCCCACGTCGAAGTCGATGACCGCGACCTTCTTGCCGCGTTTGGCCAGTCCGACCGCGACCGATGCGCTGGACGTGGTCTTGCCGACTCCGCCCTTGCCGGAAGTGACGACGATGAATTCAGTCAAGTTGCTCTCTCCACAATGGCTCTTGTTGCTTTTACGCTAATGGCCGAGCCTGGCCAGCAGCAGCTTCTCCCCCTCCAGCCATACCTGCACGGGCTTGCCGCGCAGATCGGCCGGGATGTCTTCGAACACGCGGTAATGCCCGGCGATGGAAACGAGTTCCGCCTGGAAGTCCTGGCAATAGATGCGTGCGGTCGTGTCGCCCTGGGCGCCGGCAATGGCCTTGCCGCGCAGCGCCGCGTAGACGTGTACCGATCCGTCGGCGATGACTTCGGCCCCATGGCCGACGACCGCGGTAATGACGAGGTCGGTATTGCGCGCATAGACCTGCTGCCCCGAACGTACCGGTTGCGCCTGCATCTGGCTCGCCGCGCCGCGCGTCGCGCTGGGCGGCGGCGGTGTGGCGCGCGCCGGCGGCGCCGGTTCGGCCACTGCGCCAGCGGGCGCGGCCGCTTCCACGGCGGCCACCGCGGCGTTCTCGTAGGCGGCGCGGAATTTCGCGAACAGCGGCAGATCCAGCGTCTGAGCCAGCGCTTCGTTATCGCTCGTGCCGTAGGCCAGGCCGACGGGGAGCATGCCGCTCGCGCGGATGGTCGCGAGAATCTCGCGCACGCGTCCGGCGTCGGGCAGTTGCGGCAGGTGGCTCAGGTCGAGCACGACCGGCGCGCGTTGGAACAGTTGCGGCGCGGTGTCGAGCTTGTGCCTGAGTTCCTGCGCGAGGGTGTCGTCGTCGAGGCTTTTCAGGCGCAGGTTGGCGATGCCGACCTGGCCGAACTTGAGTTCAGCCACGGGTTCGAAACTGGGCAGGTTTCGGGCCATGCCTTCAGGTCCCGACCGCGGCGCGGCGCGGCGAGGCCATGCCCTTGCGCTCGCGCTGCGCCAGCCAGGGCTGGTTCGGCAGCTGGCCGGTGGAGCTTTCGAGGTAGGTCGCCCGCACGAACTCGAAGCTGGGCAGGTTCTTGGCCAGCAGGCTCACGCGCTTGTCCAGGCCCGACATGATCTGCTGGCCGACTTCCTGGAAACCGTAGGTGCCGTGGAACAGCACCGAGACGTCGTCGCGCGGTTCGAGGAACACCTCGCACGACAGCACGGGCACGCGCACTTCGGCATAGCTGGTCACGTCTGCATAGAACACGCGGCCCAGGCCCAGGCCCCGGTAGGGCTTGGCGATGACGATGCGATCGATGTAGACGAAGGCCGGATAGTGCTCGCGAAACCAGCGATAGTTCGAACTGTCGTATTCGCTGCCTTCGCGCATCGCCATGAGGAAACCAGCGATATGGCCGTCGACGTCGGCGATACGGAAATAGTCCGCATTGTCAAAAAACCAGCGGATTCGCGTCGAATCCAGGGCAAGGATGGTCGGGCCGGCGGCGTTGTTCAGTGCAAGGACGGAATCCAGCTCGTGCTCGCGCACGTCGCGGATGGCGATGGCCATTCGTTGCTCCAGCGGTGTTGCGAGGCGGCCTACCGATGGCGCCCGCGGATTGCGGAAGTATCGCATGGGCCTGCGGCAGTGGCCATGATGCGGGGCGGCAGCGGCGCCCCCCGCCGTCAACGGCCGGTGACTTCGGGCAGATACACCGGCCGCGTCGCGGGCCTATCATCGGTGCCATGCAGATAGCTCAGATCAATCACATCCGCCTGATGCGCTATGCGGGGCTGTTTACCTACGTGTCGGCCGGGATGCCGCTGCTGCGCTATGACAGCCTGGTCACCGAACTGCTGGCCGACCAGCGTCCGCTCTGGCATCTGTCGGCCTGGGTGGTCTGCTATGCGGTGTTCGGCGTGGTGTTCTGGCTGCTGCTGTTGAAGCTCGGCAGCCGTCGTTTCGTGCCACTGAAGCTGGCGCTGCTGGCGGTGCTCGTGGCGCTGGCCGTGGCGATAGGCTGGTACAGCCAAAGCGGGCTCAGCGCCATGCTGCTCGTGGTGCAGTCGATGCTGCTGCCCTGGCTCATGCCGTTTCGCGTCGCGCTGATCTGCATGGTGGCGCAGAACTACGTGCTGGTGCCGGTTTTCGCGAGCAATCCGGGCTGGTCGATCGGCGACGCCGTGCTGCAGTCCAGCCTGTATCTGGGCATTTCCGCGCTGGTCTTCTTCACATCCCTGATCGCCAAGCAGCAGGGCGAAGCGCGCGACGAGCAGCGTCGCCTCAATTCGGAGCTGCGCGCGACTCGCGCGCTGCTGGCCGAGTCCAGCCGTATTTCCGAGCGGCTGCGCATTGCGCGCGAACTGCATGATCTGGTCGGCCACCACCTGACTGCGCTGAGCCTCAATCTCGAAGTCGCCAGTCATCTGGTGCAGCAGCCCGCGCAGGAGCATGTGCGCAAGGCCCAGTCGGTGGCCAAGCTGCTGCTCAGCGACGTGCGCGAGGTGGTCAGCCAGATGCGCGACGACGATCGCATCGACCTTACGCAGGCGCTGCACACCCTGATCGAAGGCGTACCGCAGCTCGAAATCCAGCTGGAACTGCCGCAGCGCTTCGGCGTCGAGGATCCGCACCGGGCCCAGGTGCTGTTGCGCTGCGCCCAGGAAATCATCACCAATACCGTGCGCCACTCTGGCGCGCGTACCCTGTGGCTGCGTTTCGAGCAGGACGGCGGCGAGATCGCCATCCGCGCACGGGACGACGGTCGCGGCAGTGACAACCTCAAGCCGGGCAATGGTCTGGCCGGTATGCGCGAACGCCTGGCCCAGTTCGGCGGACGCCTGGACATCACAACGGCGCGGGATCGGGGCTTTGCCCTCGACGCCTGGCTGCCCCTGGAGACAACTGCATGATTTCGGTATTGCTGGTGGACGATCAGACCCTGGTGCGCCAGGGCATACGCAGTCTGCTGGAGCTTTCCGAGGATATCTGCGTCATTGCCGAGGCCGCCGACGGGGCTCAGGCCGTGGAAATGATCCCGCTGAAAAAGCCCGACGTGGTGCTGCTGGACCTGCGCATGCCGGGCATGAGCGGCATCGACGTGCTCAATACCCTGGCGCAGACGAATCAGTTGCCGGCGACGATCATCCTGACCACCTTCGACGACGACCAGCTCGTGCTCGCCGGGCTCAAGGCCGGTGCACGCGGCTACCTGCTCAAGGACGTTTCGCTCGACCAGCTCGTCAATGCGGTCAAGGCCGTCGCCGCCGGCGGCTCGCTGGTCGCGCCGGTGGTGACCCAGCGCCTGTTGGCCGGCCTGGAGCGCATGCACAACGAGTTCGTCAGCCTCGACCGGCCCGATCCGCTGACCGAGCGCGAAACCGAGATCCTGCGTCTCATGGCAGGCGGCTACAGCAACAAGGAGATTGCCAATTCGCTGGGCGTCGCCGAGGGCACGGTGAAGAATCACGTTTCCAACATCCTCTCCAAGCTCGGCGTGCGCGACCGTACGCGCGCGGTGCTCAAAGCGTTCGAGCTCGGCATCGTCTGACGGGCCAGTGCCGCGCGCGTTGCGCTGCTTGCGGGCCGGCGTCTCGCGAAGCCCGCCACGACGCGCTCCACTTCGCCGGCTGTCGTGCTGCAAACCGCTGTTGTGACAAGGAATTACAGTTTCCCGGGAAGAAATTTCCGGGGTTGTCAAGCGACCGTGATCAGCGGGTTCAGGTAATAGCCATCGTGATCCGGAGCAAGTACCATGCGCGACTCGGCGAGCCGGTCCGCGCTGCAGTGGCGCGTGTCCGGTCTCGTTCGTTTTCGACCCTGCGATAGGCAGTGGCGGCATACAGGCCGCCCGAGCGGATTAGTCCTGGAGACATCTGGAATGACGCGTATTCTTGAGTTCATTGTGGCCGCGATCATCGTGTTCGCGCTGGCCGTCATTTTCGGACTGGCGCTGCCGTCGTCCGGGCACATCGAACGATCCGTGGAAATCAGCCACAACGGCCGCCACATCAGCGACATGCTGAGCAACTTCCGCCGCTTCCCCGACTGGGGCGCGATCCGTATGCTGGATCCCAAGGCGCAGTTTTCTCTCGAAGGTCCGGATTACGGCCAGGGTGCCAGAATCAACTGGACCAGTGACAAGCCCAATCCCGGCAACGGCAGCTTCGAAGTCACCGGCAAGCAGGGCGATACCGGCCTGACCTGGAAGGTGACCAATCCGTGGAAGGGCGAGAACAAGCACTACACGATCACGCTCGAGCCGCAGAAGAACGGTCGCATCACCAAGGTGACCTGGGCCTATGACGTGGAATACGGCTGGGACCTGATGGCGCGTTATTCGGGCCTCTACATCAACGGCGATCCGGCCACGCAGATCCAGCTCAACCTCGCCAGCCTGCAGCAGCAGATGGCCGCCATTCCGAACGTCGACTACACGCAGTACGAGGTCTTCGTGGCCGACGTGCCGGCACAGCCGCAGCTCGTCGTGCCGACCACGGCGCCGCGCAGCCTCGACGAAGTCGCCGCGGCGACCGACAAGGCGATGGAAGAAATCGCTGCGGTCATGAAGAAAAGCAACCTCAATCCGGTCGGTCCGCGTCAGACGACGACGGTGGAGTGGGGCGACGAGAACTATGTGTTCGACGTCGCCCAGGGAATCGACTCCGCGACCATCAGGATCGACGGCAAGGACTTCACCATCGGACCGGCTATCCCGCAGGCCGCTGCCGCCGAACCGGCGGCGACCGAAGAAGGCGCCGAGCCGCCGGCGCTGATGCCGGGCCAGCTGGACCGCAAGGGCAACCTGATCGTTTCCGGCAACGTGCTCGCCCGTACCGGCTATGCCGGCAAGGCGCTCGTGACGACCTGGACCGGCAGCCCCGCCGGCCTGCCGCTGACGCGCCTCGCGCTGAAGGCCTACGCCATGTCGCTGGGCTATCGCTTCAATGAAAACAGCAACCGCTATTTCGATGTGATGCTGACCGATCCGGCCGCCGTCGCCGACGATGAGCAGCAGTTCAAGGTCTATCTGCCGATCACCGACAACGTCGTCGCGAACGAGCCGGCCGCCGCACCGCCGGCGCCAGCCGCAGCAGCGGGTCAGCACTGATCCGTTCGCGCCGGTAAGCGGCATCGCGAAAAAACCCCCGCTCCGCGGGGGTTTTTTCGTTGTGCGGACAACACCGCCACGGCATGCGGCGAACCGGCGCTTCCTGCGCATGCCGCCGCCGAGTCGTGTCGTCCCGGGAACTTTCCTGCGCCTTTGCGGTACATTCCGACGCCTTCCGCCTGGGCCTACAGTGACGCGTTCCTGTGCCGGGTCGCAGGGATCGGGGGCACCGGCGCCCGCTGCCGGAAAACACATCGTCGTTCCGCTCGTTCGTGCCGACCGCGCGATCGGGGAGCGGCTTGCACTGGAATTCATGGGTGACCAGACGATGATCGAAACTTCGCAACTGACGAAACGCTACGGTCAATTCACTGCCGTCGACAGTATTTCGTTCACGGTCGAACCGGGCCAGGTGCTCGGTTTCCTCGGCCCCAACGGGGCCGGCAAATCCACCACGATGAAGATGATCGCCGGCTTTCTCGCGCCGACCGCCGGCAGCGCCAAGGTTTGCGGCTTCGACGTGGAGAGCCAGCCGATCCAGGCCAAGCGCGCGTTGGGCTATCTGCCCGAAGGCGCGCCGAGCTATGGCGAGATGACGCCGCGTGCTTTCCTCGAATTCGTCGCCGACGTGCGCGGCCTGGTCGGGGAGCGCAGAAAGCAGCGCATCGACGACGTCATCGGCCGGCTGCAGCTGGAGTCGGTGCTGGGCCAGACGATCGACACCTTGTCCAAGGGCTTCAAGCGCCGCGTCGGGCTGGCCCAGGCCATCCTGCACGATCCGCCCGCCCTGATCCTCGACGAGCCCACCGACGGTCTCGATCCGAACCAGAAGCACGAAGTCCGCGCGCTGATCAACGCGATGGCGGCCGACAAGATCATCGTCATCTCTACCCACATCCTCGAGGAAGTGCACGCGGTCTGTACGCGCGCGATCGTGATTGCGGGTGGCCGCGTCCTCGCCGATGCGACACCGGCCGAACTCGAAGCGCGCTCGCGCTACCACGGCGCGGTGTCGCTGTCGGCGGCGAACACCGGCCTGGCGCGCGAGGCCCTGGCCCGCGTCGCCGACATCGACAGCATCGAGATCAATCCGCAGAACCACCGCATCACCGCGATCCCGAAGAAAGGCCGGGCCATCTTCGTGCCGATCAGCGAGGCACTGAAATCCCAGGGTGTCGAGGTCAGTGAGCTGCAGCTCGAAGCCGGCCGCCTCGACGAAGTGTTCCGCAGCATCACGCTGCCGCATGCCACGGAGGCGCGCGCATGAATCCGGTCAGGACCGTCTTCCGGCGCGAACTCGCGAGCTACTTCGCGACACCGGTCGCCTATGTGTTCATCGTCATCTTCCTGATCCTCGCCGGTGCGATGACGTTCTATTACGGCGAGTTCTACGAGCGCGGCCGCGCCGACCTCCAGCCGTTCTTCGGCTTCCATCCCTGGCTCTACCTGTTCCTCGTGCCGGCCATCGCGATGCGGCTGTGGGCCGAGGAGCGCAAGAGCGGCACGATCGAGCTGCTGCTGACCCTGCCGATCACGATGTGGCAGGCCGTGCTCGCGAAATTCCTCGCCGCCTGGGCCTTCGTCGCGATCGCGCTGGGGCTGACCTTCCCGATCTGGTTCACGGTCAACTATCTGGGCGATCCCGACAACGGCGTCATAGTCGCGAGCTATCTGGGCAGCCTGCTCATGGCCGGCGCGTTCCTCGCGATCGGCTCCTGCCTGTCGGCGGCGACGCGCAACCAGGTCGTCGCCTTCATCCTGACCGTGGTGATCTGCTTCCTGCTGCTGATGGCAGGCTTTCCGCTGGTGCTGGGTTTCTTCCAGACCTTCCTGCCGCAGGGCGTGGTCGACGCGATCGCGGGCCTGAGCCTGTTCTCGCATTTCCAGGCCATTTCCAAGGGCGTCATCGAACTGCGCGACCTGATCTATTTCGCGCTGACCATCGGCGTCTGGCTGTACGCGACGGCGATCGTGATCGATCTGAAGAAGGCCGACTGAGGAGGAATCCGCCATGGCATTCAATCGCAAGACTCTTACCGGCAGCGCGCTGCTGATCCTCGCCCTGCTGTTCGTCGCCGTCGTGCTGGTCAGCAACGTGCTGTTCCGCGGCGCGCGCATGGACCTGACCGAAAACAACTTGTATACCTTGTCGGACGGTACGCGCAGTCTGCTGGGCAAGCTCGACGAACCGGTGCAGCTCACGCTGTATTTCTCTGACCGCAGCACCGCCGATACCGACAACCCGAGCGCGCGCGCACTGCGTGCGTACTACCCTCGCGTCCGCGAGCTGCTCGAGGAGATCGCGGCGCGTTCCGACGGCAAGGTGCGTCTCACCGTCGTCGACCCGGTCGCCTATTCCGAAGACGAGGATGCCGCCGTCGCCGCCGGCATCCAGGGACTGCCGTTCGGACCGGCCGGCGAGAACGTGTTCCTCGGTGTCTACGGCAGCAACTCCACCAATGGCGAAGAAAAGATCCCCTTGTTCGATCCGGGACGCGAGAACCTCGCCGAATACGATATCGCCAAGCTGATCCACGAGCTCAGCACCGACAAGAAGCCCGCCGTCGGCTTCATCACGGGTCTGCCGATGACGATGGGCTTTGACCAGGCCACGCGGCAGATGCGCGAGCCCTGGGCAGTCTACGGCGAGCTGGCACAGTTCTTCGACGTGCGCCAGATGAACGCGACGGCGCTCAAGACCATCGAGAGCGACATCAATGTCGTCGTACTCGTGCACCCCAAGGACCTCGGCGACGATGCGCTCTACGCGCTCGACCAGTTCGTGCTGCGTGGTGGCCACCTGCTCGTGTTCGTCGATCCGAACGCCGAGCAGGACGCGTCCGGCGCCGATCCCGAGAATCCGCAGGCGGCCCTGCTCGCCGACAAGTCCTCGGACCTGTCGAAGCTGTTCAAGGCCTGGGGCCTGGAGTACGCGCGCGACAAGGTCGTGCTCGACCGCGCCCACGCGCTGCAGATCAGCGTCGCGCCCAATGCGCCGCCCGTGCGTCACCCCGGCATCCTCGGCTTCGCGCGCAAGGACCTCAGCAGCGACGACGTGATCACCGCGAACCTGGAATCGATCAACATGTCCACGGTGGGATATTTTGAATTGTCCAAGGACACCCAGTCGAAGCTGATTCCGCTGATCCAGTCCAGCGAGCAGTCCATGAGCGTGCCGGCCGAGCGCCTGAAATTCCTCGCCGATCCGTCGGTATTGCTCACGGACTTCAAGTCGAGCGGCCAGCCGTTCGTGCTTGCGGCGCGCCTGGAAGGCCAGTTCAAGACCGCATTCCCCGAGCGCAAGGACGCCGGCCATCTGGCCCAGGCCAAGGAGAAAAACGCGGTGGTCGTGTTCGCTGACACCGACATCCTCAGCGACCGGCTCTGGGCCCAGGTGCAGGATTTCTTCGGTCAGAAGGTGCTCAACGCGTTCGCCGACAACGGCAATCTCGTCATCAACGCGGTCGACAATCTGGCCGGCGATTCGGACCTGATCTCGATCCGCGGCCGCGCCTCGTCGCAGCGTCCGTTCACCAAGGTCGCGGAACTCAAGCGCCAGGCCGAAGACAAGCTCCGGCAGAGCGAGAAGGACCTGCAGCAGAAGCTCAGCGACACCGAGCGCAAGCTGACCGAGCTGCAGAGCGCCAAGAGTACCGACCAGGCGATGGTGCTGTCGCCGGAGCAGAAGGCCGAGCTGGAGAGCTTCCTCAAGCAGAAGATCGAGATCCGCAAACAGTTGCGTGAAGTTCGACGCGAGCTCGACGCGGACATCGAAGCGCTCGGCACGCGCCTGAAGTTCATCAATATCCTGCTCGTGCCCCTGCTGCTGATCGTCGCGGCGCTGGGCTTTGTCGGCTGGAAGTCACGGCGCGCGGCGCGCTGAGGCGGAGACAGAACCATGAACCACATGAACTCGAAAACCGTCATCGTTCTCGGTGTCGCTGCCGCTGTCGCGATTGCGATCGCCGCCGGCATCACCCTGTCGCGCAAGCCAGTGGCGCAGACCGCGCAGGCTGCGAGCGAAGTGCTGCCGGGACTCGCCGACCACGTCAACGACGTCACGCGCATCAGCCTCAGCGGTCCCGGCCAGAAACCGATCGCGACGCTGGAGAAGAGCGACACGCGCTGGACCCTGAAAGAGAAGGGCGGCTATCCGGCCGATACGGGCAAGGTGCGTGAATACCTGCTCAAGCTGAGTCAGGCGCGCCTGTCGGAGCCGAAGACCACGAACGAGCAGCGCTACGCCGGGATCGGCGTCGGCGACATCGCCGACGCCGATGCCAAGGGCATGCTGGTCGTGCTCGATGGCCTGCCTCAACCTGCGCAGCTCATCGTCGGCATCATGAACCCGCGCAGCGACGCGACGTATGTGCGCCGCGCCGGTGACAAGCAGAGCTGGCTCGCCAGGGGCAGCCTCGTACCGGACAAGACGGCGGCCAACTGGCTCGACAAGCGCGTGGCCGACATCCCCGCCACGCGCGTGCGCGAGGTGGTCTGGAGCCGTCCCGACGGCAAGCCCGTACGACTCTTCAAGAGCCAACCGAGCGATACGAACTACGCGCTCGCGGAACTGCCGAAAGGACGCGAACTCGCCGCGGATTTCGCGACGAACACGCAGGCAACGGTGCTCGCCGGCCTGAACTTCGACGACGTCGTCGCCGCGGCCGAGGCGCCGCCGCCAGCCGACGGCAAGGTCTATCGCGCGACGTTCACGAGTTTCGACGGTCTCGTCGTCGACGTCACGGGGTGGAAGAAGGACGAGAAGTTCCACGCGCAGTTCGCCGCGCGCAAGGATGCCGTGCTGTTCGATGCGTCGGTCGCCGCGGCGCAGGCCAAGGCCAGGTCGGAATGGGAAGCGCAGCAGGCCGCGCAGCCGGCCGCGCCGGACAATGCGGCCAGGCCAGCGGCAGCAACGCCACCGCTCGCGGTGGCCGATCCGGCAAAGGACAAGGCGCAGCGCGGCGCCGACATCGATGCCGAGGTCGCGACGCTGAGCCAGCGCTTCGCCGGCTGGACCTTCGTGCTGCCGCAGCACAAGGCGGCAAACCTCGAAAAGTCCAGCGACGAGTTCCTCAAGCCGCTGGCTGACACGAAGTCCGAGGCGAGAAAACCGGCGGCGGCGAAATAGCGCTGCAAGAAGGCGCAACGATCGAAAATTCAAACAGCGTTCGGTCTGTCCGTACAAATCGGCGTTTGGCCTTGTTTGAAGCCGCGGGCGGGTTCCGCGGCTTTTTATTTGTACACAAAAGCGCAACGTAGCCGTATTGTGCGCTGCATCATGCCTGGATAAGATGCGCCCGTCCGATGCAGTCGCTCGGACGCTTCGTCCTACCCCCGCAGACACACCGCGCAGACGGCCTCTTCCGGCCGCACGGGCGGCTGCGTGCCGGTGGTTGGCGTCGCCGTATTCGATTGCTCCATGTAAGGAGCACCGGCCGGCTGGCCGGGCGTGGCCTCGCGGCTGCGTCCGGTCCGGATCGCTGGCCGGCAACGGTTCACAACGGAGGAACCATGAGGAAGCATCTTTTCACCGCCATCGTCATCCTGTTCGCGGGCAATGCCGCGGCCAGCGAATTCCTGCCGCTCAACGTCGGCGACGTCGCGACCTTCGCCACCGCCAGCGGCGCGACGCGCGAGATCAGCGTCGACGACAGCGCCGGCAGCTGGCGTCACGTCAACGCGTTTCCGCTGATGGGTGCAGGCTGGATCAGCTCCGAACCCACCGATTCGCGCGTCTACGCCTACAACGAAGATACCGGGGCCAGCGTGCTGCTGGCCGATTTCGCGCGTAGTACCGGCACGCGCTTCACGCTCGCGCTCGGTGGCTGCAACACCAGCGCGACCGTCGCGGCCAGGAACCTCAACGTGAGCGTGCCCGCCGGCAGCTTCCAGCGCGTCACGCGCCTGGATTTCGGCCGCAACTGCGCCGACGCCGGCCTGATCAGCGCGTGGTTCGCGCCGAACGTCGGCCTGGTCAAGTGGAGCGAAAGCAACATCGCCGGCGCGAAGGAATACAGCCTGCAGACCGCGCGCATCGGTGCGACCACGATCGGCCAGGCCGCCGCCGCCGAAGGCGTGCGCGTCAGCGCGCTGCTGCCGGGTCCGCGCGTGCTCAACAATGTCACGCCCCGCGTCAGCGCGAGCCTGAAGATCGAGAACACCGGCACGCAGGCGCAGACCTTCACCTGCCCCAGCTCGCAGCAGTTCGAGATCACGCTGCGCGATGCGGCGGGCGACGTCGTCAACGTGTGGTCGGCGACGCGCCGCTTCGCGCAGATCGTCACCACGTTCTCGGTCGCGCCTGGCGCGAGCAAGGAAGTCGGCGGCGAGATCGATCTGACCAGCCTCGTGACGAACGCGCCGCTGGACGTCGGCAGCTACACCATCGCGATCGAGCTGCGCTGCCGGATCGAACAGCAGGCGACCGCGTTCCTGCCGGTGCCGTCGTATTCGGCGCAAGGGCCGATCTTCGTCGACCAGCGCGTGACGCATTTCTGAAACGGATCGCACGCTGCGGTGGCCGTGTACCCTGCGCGGTCATTGCAGCGGCGACGTGCTGGAGTGAGGCAGGGCGCCAGGGATGGCGCGAGTTCCACTCGTTGTAAGTAATGCTTCTCCCCCGAGATCCGTGTGTCCGGCTGCAACCGGGCACGCGGATTTTTTCACTGGCCGGGGAGGCGAGCGTCAGCCCGGCAAGCCAGCGGCGCTTCCGGCGCAGACTCCAACGACAGGTGGTGAGACCAGTACCGCACGCAGGGTCATCGCACTGTTCCCGCTACGCGCGCCGCCACACCGCCCGGGCCAGCACCAGCCATCCCGCGATCAGCGCCGTACCGCCCAGCGGTGTGATCGCGCCGAGCCAGCGCGGCGCGCCGAGTGCCACGGCGAACAAGGTGGAAGAAAATACAAGGCTTCCCGCGAGGAACAGCGCGGCGGCCAGCAGGGCGGGGCGCGACTGCGCCGTCTCGCCGTAGCGCGCGGCGAACAGTGCCGCGAGCACATGCCAGAACAGATAGCTGACCGCCGTCTGCCAGGTCGCGAGCTGCGCGGCACCCAGCGTGTCGCGCAGGGCGTGTGCGCCGAACGCGCCGAACGCGACAGCGAGCGCACCGGTGATCGCGGTGAGCAGCAGCAACGGACGCGCGGCGGTCATCGGCAGGGTTCTCAGAGGTCAGCGGCGAACAGCGAGGTGATATCGCCCGGTCTTGCTTCGAAATCCCTTTCATAGCGCAGGCCGATCTTTTCCAGCAGTCGTATCGAGCGCGCGTTCGCTGGCGTGACGATCGCGACGATGCGCTTCATTCCCAGGATGTCGCGCGCATGATCCAGCGTCGCGCGCGTCGCTTCTTCGGCATAGCCGCAGCCCCAGTGCGCCGGCAGGAAGGCGTAGCCGATGTCGACGTCGGCCAGCGTGTCGCGCTTGATCAGTCCGCACAGTCCGATCGCCTTGCCGCTGCTCTTGAGGTCAACGCGATACAGGCCGTGGCCGTGGCTCGCGTACATGGCGACAGGCCCGTTGGCGATGTAGGCGCGCGCGTCGTCGAGTGTACGCACGCCCTTGTCGCCGATGAATTCGAGCCAGGACGGTTCGTTGACGAGCTGGAGGATGAATGCGGCATCCGCTGCGTCGAGCCGGCGCAGTTGCAGGCGTTGCGTTTCGGCGACCAGGGTCATGCGTCGGACCTTCAATAGCGCAGCGACAGGCAGCTCAGGCCACCGTCCATCTTGCGGAATTCGCTCATGTCGAGCTCGACCAGCGCGTGGCCGAGTTCGCGTAGGCGCGCGGCCGTGCGCCGGTAGCCGCTCGCGAGGAACACCACGTCGTTCACGAGGACCGCATTGGCCGCATAGGCTTCGTCGGATTCGACGAG
This sequence comes from Tahibacter sp., assembly GCF_032229445.1. Lineage (NCBI taxonomy): Bacteria > Pseudomonadati > Pseudomonadota > Gammaproteobacteria > Lysobacterales > Rhodanobacteraceae > Tahibacter > Tahibacter sp. Next base: position 21,234 of record NZ_JAVTWC010000085.1, on the reverse strand, counting down.
CACCGGTTCGAATTCGGCGAATGCCGGATCATCGGCCAGCGCGTCGATCAGCAGCAGGCGGCGCTCACCGAGCCAGCTCAATCCGCTCTTTAGGTGCAGGATGCCGTCGACACCACGGATATCGACGATGCTGCTGGTATAGCCCGCGGCCTGCAGCAGGGCGCCGAGCTGCGCGGCGCCTTCGGCGTTGGTACGCGCCGACAGGCCGATGAAGACGTGTTCGCCGGCTTCGCAGATGTCGCCGCCGTCGACTGTGCCCGGAGCGATGATGGTTTCCAGCGGCACGCCCTGCATGCTCAGACACTCGCGGACGGCCTCGGTCTCGCCGCGGCGGCTGTCGGCGCCCGGGCGCGTGATGACGCAGCAGCGCGGCAGCAGCACGGCCGTGTCTTCGACGAAAGTGGCGTCGGGGTGGCGCGCATCGGCGGGAAGTCGCGTCAGCTGCAGCCCGCAGCGTTCCAGCGCGGCGCAATACTGCTCATGTTGCGCGAGGGCCAGGGCGAAGTCGGGTGGGCCCAGGTCTTCGCGCGTAAGGCCTTCGGAAAAGTTCGCGCTCGGCGGGCGTACGATGGCGGATCGGAACATGCTGGTTGAAAGCACGGCGGAGCTCGCGATGGCGGGCTCCGCACGTTAGCGGCTTCGGTGACGCAAGGGAAGATCGGCGGGCAGGCTAGCGTGGCAGCGCACCGTCCGCGTACTGGGCCGCGAATTCACCACTTGGCGGGATCGGCGTGATGATGTCGATCAGCACGCCGTTCGGGTCTGCGGTGATGAAATGGCGCTGGCCGAACGCTTCGTCGCGCAATGAACGCAGTATCGGCAGGCCGGCGGCAATCATGCGCGCGTGCACCGCGTCGACGTCGTCGACCTCGAAGTTCAGCAGCAACCCGGTCGCCGTGCCGCGGCCGGCTTCGGGGATGGTCTCGTGGCGCCCGTCGAGCACGGCCAGGTTGACCCCCGCATCACCGGTCAGTTGCAGATGCACGTACCAGTCGCTCGTGAACAGGGCGACGAAGCCGAAGTGGGTCCGGTAGAACTGCGCGGTGGCAGCGACGTCGCCGGTCATGAGGACGGGGTAGTAGCTCGAGACTTTCACAGGACCTCCGGTGATTGCTCTGTTCGCGTCAGACGGTTGTCGTCGGGGCTTTTCGCATACAGACTGTATGTATCGGAAAATTAACATGCAGGCTGTATGTATGCAAGAAAGGCGATCCAATCGCGAACGCACCGACGCGACCCGTTCCGCGCTGCTGCAGGCCGCCCGCGCGCTGTTCGTGCGGCAGGGCTACGCGGCCACCTCTACGCCCGAGATCTGCGCCGCGGCCGGTATCACCCGCGGCGCGCTGTACCACCACTTTGTGGATAAGAAGGATTTGTTCCGCGCGGTGCTGGAACATGAGGCCGCGTCGGTCCGCGCCGGTATCGAAACCGCGGCGCCCGTCGGCGCGTCGCCGCGCGACGCGCTGGTCGCCGGTGCCGAGGCGTATCTCGACGCGATGACGCTGCCGGGACGGACGCGGCTGCTGCTGATCGAAGGACCGGCCGTGCTCGGTCTGGCCGAGCTGCGCGACCTGGACGAACGCCACGCGGCCGGCTCGCTCGCGGAGGGATTGCGTGCCGCGGGCGCCGGTGTCGACGCGGGCGGACCACCGCTTGCCGCGCTGTCGGCGCTGCTGTCGGCCGCGTTCGACCGCGCCGCGCTCGACATCGACGCGGGGGGCGATGCGCGCGCCCTACGCAAGGCGATGCGATGGCTGCTGTTGCAGACGCTGCCGGTCGAACGCCGCGCCGCCGCCGCAGCGCGATCGAAAACCGCGAAATCGCGACGCTGATGGGCGTGCGCCGTCGGCATTGCACGCGCCGTGAACACGGCGGTTTCGTGATGCGCGGTGCGCCTGCACCGAACCCGGCTTCACCGCCGGATCGGCGTATCGGACAATGCGGTGCCACCGCAAAGGCTTTCCGATGACCGGACACCATCGCGCACTCGTGCTGCAGGGCCGTCCCCGGCAACCACTGCGCACCCTGTTGATCTTTGTGGCCATCAGCGCCGGCGTCATCGCTGTCATTGTTCTTGCGCCGTACCTGATCGCCGATGCGACGCCACGCATGCTCGTGACCGTGGCTGTGCTTTATGCCGCGTTCCGTCTGCGTCGCCGCCAGTTTCCGCCGACGATCACGGCGCAACGCGCCGCGGCCGATGTGCCTTGGCGCGTGCGCGGCGAATTCCTGGGCGCCACCGTAGGCGTCGGCGACGACAGGACCGTCATCGCATCGGCGCTGGCGCACGACGGCGGCGTGCAGCTGAGCTGCGCTGGCGGCTCAACGCTGTGCATCGCGCCGGATCATTTCGACGCGCTGACCCTGCGCGAATTCCAGCGTCTGCTGGACAGCGACGGCGAGACAGATTTCTCGACCGTACCCGTCGCCGTCGATGCGGCACGCACGCGGCTGCAGCGGCATACGACAGCGAAGGCGCAGTTCCTGCGCTGGGCGGAGCGTCCGAGTTTCCTGGTCTGGATCATCGTGCTCGTTGCAATCGAGCTGCTCTGCGTGGTCGCGCTTTCGCGCGGATAGTTCGCGCTGGCCGGGCCGCCGCAATCACGCGACGTTATCGCGTGCCTGGGCTAGAGTCGTGCGCTGAACGCAACGTTCTACTGCACGAGGAACAGCGCATGACCCGCACGAACCTGACTGTTTCGCTCGCCTTCGCGGCCGCCGCCGCGCTCGCCGCGCCTGCGTTCGCGCAGCTGCCGGTCCATGCGCCGCCGCAGCTGCAGGCGCGCACCAATCTCCTCATCAACGACAACGGCTACAACCTGCCGCCGGGCTCGTCGTTCAACAGCATCAGTGCGGACATCGACGATGCCGGCCGCGTCGCGTTCCCGGTGCAGGTCGTGCCCAACGGCACGTCGAGCAGCGGCGGCGTCTGGTTCGGCCCCGGCGATGGCACCGGCAGCGTGACCTTCCTCGCACCGCAGGACGCCCTCATCAGTTCGTCGCTGCGCATGAACAACGACGGCCTGGTCGTGTTCACGCTGGTCGAAACCCCTGCCGCCGACGGCATCTACCGCTACGACCACGGGCTGCAGAACGCCGTACGCGTCAGTACCTCCCCAGTGTTCGCGAACAGCTATGGCTCGCCCGGCATCAACGCTGCGGCGCAGATAGGATTTCAGGCGAATTTCGCCAGCGGCCGTGCCTATGCCTCGGTGCCGGCTGCAGGCGGCGCGAGCGTGCATGTGACCGATGCGGCCCTCGATCCGGGCAGTAGCTATACCTTCCTCTACACGCCGAGCTTCGACGACGCGCGCGAGATCGTCGCCAAGGTCGCGACGTCCGCCGACTTCACCAGCAACACGGAAATCCGCCGCTTCGCGGTCGACGGCAGTTCCACGCGCGTGGCGGCGAACCGTGGCACCGATGGGGCCTCGCCGATCCGCCAGTTCGACAATTCCGTCGCGGTCAGCGACAGCGGACGTGTTGCGTTCATCGCCACGCGCGCGGACGACAGCCGCCGCGCCGTCTATCGCGCCGACGGCGCGACGCTGACCCCGATCGCTGTGGTTGATCCGGCCGGCACGATCCGCGAACTTGAGTTCTTTGCGCCGACCATCAACGACGCGGGGCTCGTCGCATTCCGCGCGCGCGATGCGAACGGGCAGGCCATCTATGTCGGCGACGGCACGACGCTGCAGCGCGTGGCCGGCAAAGGCGACGCCGTCGCGACCGATCTCGGGGCCGGCCAGATCGGCCAGAACAACAACGACTCGGTATTTTCAGGCGCGCCCATGCTCAACAACCGCGGTGATCTCGTGTTCATCGCGACCCTGCATCCGTTCGGACAGAACCAGGTCGAGTGGGGCACCGGCGTGTTCGTCGCCAAGGTGGCGGACCAGCTGTTTGCCGACGGCTTCGAGCAGCAGGCACGCTGATCGCGCCGGGGCGCCGCGCAGGGAGGCGGCGTGCGCCAGGTAGATCGGGAAGCGCCGCGGGCCCTGCGGACCGGAAAAACCAAAGGGCGCGGCATATGCCGCGCCCTTTGGGTATTACGCAACGCAGATCGCGTGGTTACGGTGTGCAGCGGTACAGCGGATCGTTCTCGAAGCCATCACTGAACAGCAGGTCGCTGGTAATGCGCATCTCATCGAGGAACGCACCGGCGAACTCGGCGCTGCCGTCGGCCGTCGCGCGCCAGCGGATTCGCACATTCTGGCCTGCATACGAGGCCAGGGTACGAGTGAACGGCTTGAACACGGCGATTGCGGAAGCATTGTTCGGATCCGCGTTCGAGGCTGCCGTGCTGACGCCCGTGAAGGCGCCGTGCGTGCTCGCATAGCCGCAGGCGTTGATCGGCGGGGTCAGCGTTTCGGCCAGTGTGCTCGGATAACCGCCGTCGGGCGGCAGGTCGTTCCAGGTCGCCCCGTTGTCGGTCGAGATTTCCAGCACCATGCCGTCCCACTGGTACTCGAAGTTGTAGCGCGCCTTGAAGTTCAGCGTCGCGCCCGCCGGGATCAGCATGGACGGCGTGGTCACCGCAGCGCAGATATCGGACGGATAGTTCACGTTGTCGTAGCCCGAGTGATAGCTCAGCGTGCCCGCGCTGGCTGCCGTATTCGTCACGTGCCACGGCGAGTCCAGCGTCGAGAAGATGCGGTTGTCGCCATCGTCGACGTAGGTGCTGCCGCGGATGCCGGACGGACCGATCGGCGTGCCGTTGACGATCTGGCTGGTCGGCGCGGAATTGCCGAGAGAGTCGGTCGCGGTCACGCGATAGAAGTACGGACTGCCGAAGCTGACGGCGAAGTCGTCGTACGTGGTCGTCGTCACGGCCGGCGCAAGGATCGACGGCGCGGTGAAATACGGGGTCGCGTCGCGCTGGACCGCATACGTCACACCGGGAGCTGCCGGGCAATTGGATGGCGCCGCGGCCCAGGCCAGACCGATCTTGCAGGTCGAGCCCTGGGTCGAGGTCACGGCGAGGCTGTCGTGATCGAATTCGGGCTGCAGGGTGCAGGCTGCGGTCGAGGTCACGTCGACGCAGGCGGATACGTCACCTTCGACATCGCCGGCAATGCCGCGAACCTTGTAGGCATAGACCTGGCCGGCGCGCGGCGTGGTGTCGAGCAGCGGGCTGGCCGTGCCATGACCCACCATGCGGAAGTCCGCTGCACTGGCCGCGGCGCAGGTGCCGTTGGCGCGATAGAGCTGGAACCCCTGGGCGCCACCGGCGCTGCTGAACGACACGCTGACCTGGTTGGCGCTGTTGACCGCGGCCAGCGCTGTGGGCGCCGGGAAAGCCGCCACGGCCGGCAGACCGAACGCACCGGAGACCGCCAGTGCATAGCCCTGACGATTCGTATTCGGACGCGAACCGCCCGGTACCGAGATGCCCTTGACGCGGAAGGTATAGCTGCCGGCCGTTGGCGCCGTCAGGCGGAACTGCTCCACCGTGTTGCGCACGTCCCCCGTGCCGCCGGTCGTGGACACGCCGCCCGTGAACACATTGCCGAGGTAGGTTCCGCCCGGACCGATGACTTCGAGGTCCAGGTTGTTGACGAGGCTGAGCAGGCTGCCCTGCTGCGCTTCGGTGTCGTACCAGGTCAGCGTGGCGCGCAGTTCCTGGCCGGCGGCGACGTTGGCGATGGTGTATTCGTTCTGGTCGCCGGTCTTGAGGCCGGCGGCCTGCGGACGTTCGAAGAGGCGCAGGCGGCGGCTGTCGTCGCCGCCGGTCAGCGTCGTGGCGAACCACAGGTTGGAATCCAGCCACATGCGGCCCCAGCCGTACCCGTTGCTGTTCCAGTTCGCCGCGCTGATCGCATTGGTGCCGTTGAGGATCACGGCCTTCATTGCCATGCCGCTCGGGCTGTACTGGTCGGCTGCCGTAGCCACGCCGCGCGGATAAAAGCCATCGGCGAAGAACTGGCGCAGCAGCGCAGCGTTGCCGGATACCGTCGGCGCCGACATCGACGTTCCGCTGAGGCTCTTGCTGAGCGGTGCTTCGGGAGTCGCGTTGGTGGTCGTATCGCCCGAGGCGGAAATCGTCGACGAACCCGGCGCCATCACATCGGGCTTGCGCCGGCCGTCCGCGGTCGGGCCGCGGCTGCTGAAGCCTGCGACAGTGACGGAGCCGCCATGGCCCAGCGCGCCGACCGTGATCGCGTTCTTGGCGTTGCCCGGCGAACCGGTGGTCTGGTTGCCCGAGCCTTCATTGCCGGCCGAAACGACGAAGATCATGTCTTCGGCCTTGCTCAGCGCGAAGTCGGCCTCGAAATCGTTGCCCGAGTAGATGCCGCCGGTCGCCGCGCCCCAGCTCGCGCTGTGGATGCGCGCACCGCCGGCGTAACCCTGCTGCAGGGTGCCGGTCAGGTCGGTGATCGAAAGGCAGCCCGAGGTGTCGTTGCCGATGTCGAGGAACAGCAGCTGCGCATTGGGCGCCATGCCGTCGGCCAGTTCATGGTTGGCGGCGGTAGGTGTCGAAGCGAGGTATGTGGTTGCGCCGAACGTGCCGGCCGCGTCGCCGAGCACCGTGCCGCTGGTATGCGTGCCATGGTAGCTCGTCGAGCTGCCGCCCGGACAGGTGGAGTTGTTGTCGAAGGCGGTCGCCCCCGGCTGTACCCAGTAGCCGATGACTTTCTGCGTCGGCGCGAGCGTGCCCGGGGTCGGCGGGGCCGGCGTCTGTGCGGTCGCGACCGCAGTCACCGGGCCGGTGCCCTTGTCGATCGTCGTGAACCAGGCTTCATTGGCATCGGCGCCCGAGTCGGACACGGCGACGATCTGGTTGCTGCCGAAGATGCCGTGATCCCAGATCGGCGTCTTGCCGGCCTCGACCGCGCCGTTACCCGGCTGGTTGACCAGGCTGTTGGCCTGGATGGCGCTGACGGCGCCGGCGTTCTCGAAGCCGGGCTGCCGGTACTGTGCAATCCACGACACGCCTTCCAGCGCCGTGGCGCCGCGCACGAGCGCGTCGAGCTGGGCCGCGCTGACGTTGGCGCGAACATACGGGTTTTCGTCGCGCGCATTGACGACGGTGATGCGTGCGCCCGGTGCCGCCTTGGTCAGGCCTTCAGCGATGCGTTCGGCCGACTCGCCGGAAAAGGCGAACACTTCCACATCGATACCGCCGGCCGGAGAGGCGACGAGGTCGGCGCGGGCGTCGGTATAGAGTGCCGGATCAAGCTTCATGCCCGGCTGGTACAGACCCGACCAGCGCACGCCCTGCTGACGGCCGAGCGCGTCGAACGTCGTGCGTTCGTCGAGCTTCACGATATAGGCATTGTTCGGCACGTAGCCGAGGATGCGCACGCCCTGCTTCTCGAGCCTGTCACGCGCTGCGGTGTCGCCTTCGACGAACTGCACGATCGCATAGCGCGCGAGCGATACGTTCGGCGCGGCGCCGGTCGACGCGAAGTCCACCTGTTCCTGAGTGGGATCGAAAGCGCCCGCGCGCGTGAGCAGCAGTCGGGTATTGGTGACCATGGCATCGGTCAATTGGTCCGGAGTGACGGTCTGCGGCGAGACGAGTCGAGGTCCCTGCGCGTAGACCGCGCCGGCAACCATGAGCAACGAGATCGCCGCGGCTAAGCGGTGGCGTTTCATGTTTCGATACTCCCTGGGAAGACGGATGGCGCGTGCGTACAGCGTCATCGAGTATGCGAGTGCCTCCGAACCGGGAAATCCATCTGGCGCCCTAGGTGCGGCGTCGTTCTTCAGGCGGAGTGCCGAAGGTCATGGTGGCGCCGAAGGTGGGCTTCGTGGCAATCAGAAACTGCATAATCATCAGTTCGATAGCGTATGGATTTTGCTTCCGCACGCATGCAAACCGGCCATCGATGAAGCGAATGCCACTGGCAAGCAGAGCCGTTCAGGGAAGCATCGTTCAAGCATGGTCGCAGCGCGGATTCCGCGTTGCGATCGCCTTCGCGCTAGCGGGCAAGCAATGCGGTGATCTCCACAACAATCGCTTTCGTCATCCACGATCTCTGTCGGTATGGCCGGACAATAGTCAGGTTGCCTGCGCCGGTGTCGCTGTCTACGGGTGCTCGAAGTCATCGCTCAACTGGCGATGCGTTGTCACGACGAACCTTCGCCATGTCGTGCGGGGCGTCAGGTAGTGCCGCTCCGGGCCTTCGCTAACCGCACGCGGTTGGCGCGCCGGTCAAAGATGCAATAGCGACCACTCAGCAGCGGCAATCCGAGCACGTTCTGGTTCGGCCAGCCTGGCACCTGGCGCAGCAGCAGGAACAGGCTCTGGCCTGCATGCAGGGCATTGCGCTGCCAGTAGTGGCTGGGTTCGCAGCGCAGGCAGGTTTCGCTGCCGTCAGGCGCTTCCAGGCGCAGATGCAGGGCGGGCCAGTCGGCCTCGTCGATGGCCGCGTTCGGCAGGCCCTGTTCGATCTTGTAGGCCTCGTTGAAGCGGGCGACGAGGCCGGGCAGGCGCGCATCGTGCGCCGCGAAGGCATCCATCACCGCGTCGTAGAGCGATGCTTCCAGCATGATGAAGCTGCTGCCGGTATCGATGATGGCGTTGCTCGCGTAGTTCGCCTGGTATTGGGGCAGCAGCGCGGGCGCGGGCAGCGGTGACTGGTCGCCGACCTGCAGTGAGATCAGGTTCGCGTTGTAGTAGATGTCGTGGACGATGCGCAGGTCGGCGAAGCCGCCCTCGTAGAGATCCTGGCATTCCTCGCCGCCGCCCAGCACGAGCGTGCCGCGATTGAGCGGATCGCGTTCCAGGGTTTGGGCCGTGGCTTCGTCGTCGAGCACATGCACGATGGCGCGGCCGATCTGCAGCGCGAAGCGGTCGCGGAATACCCCCTGTCTTTCCAGCGCGCTGAACAACGGCTCCAGCTCCACGCGGGGTTGCTGGTCGAGGGTCTGGTGGAACTCGGCCTGCTGCTGCGCATCGGCGGCGGCATAGGGCCAGGGCCAGGTCAGTGCCGGATCATGGCCCTGTGCGGCGAGCAGGGCGGACAGATCATGCGCCGGGTCAAGGTGTCGATAGGCCATGCCCCAGATGCCGTCGGCATCGCGGAAAAAGTCCGCCGCGGCGTTCTCGACATGGGCGAAGACCGCATTTTCCACAGTGCGAAACTGTTCACGATCGCCGAAGCCGACGCGCGAACGCAGTACGGGGCCGGCCCAGTTGCCCTTGCCGTAGGTGATCTGCTGTGCCAGCGCGGTCGCGCTCAACGCCGTGTCGCGGCCGGGGTCATAGCGGACACCGGTCACGGCCAGCGAGCTGCTGCCCGTGTCGAGCAGCACGTTGGCGCGACAGCCCTCGCTGCCGAGCTGCAGCGCGACGCTGTAGCCGCCCTTGGCGTAGGCGAGGGTCGTGGGCAGCTTCAGCAGTCCGGCGGTTGCGCGCATGGGCAGATATCCAGGCGAGTGAGGAAAGGGAGAAAGCCACGCTTTGCTTTCTCGCATTTCCCGCGACTTCGCGCCAGCGCCATCGCGATGTCGGACGCGCTACGCGCGGCCTGCAACGCCGGCCAGCGCGCGTGACGGCACTCAGCCGGCCTGCTCGCCGGCGCGGTGCGCGATCCAGGCGCCGATCAGCGCCGAGGTGTAAGGAATCGCCTGCGCGCCGAGGATGACCATCCACAGCTTGCCTTCGGTGTACTGGAAGCCGAACGACAGCATCATGCCGACGATCGCGCAGATCAGTGCGACGAACATCAGCAATTCCTCGCGTACCGAGCTGAACGCACTGGGCCGGTTCGACAGGCGCCGGCTCTTGGCCGTGCGCACGAACTCGCCTTTTTTCTTGATCAGGCCCATGAAGATGCCGCGCGCGATCGCGTGGCTCAGCGCCATGCTCGCGATCGCGGCCATGATCGTGTCCTTCCACGAACACGGTACGCGCACGCGATACAGCGCGATGCCGAATATCGCCTTGGAAATGAAGAAACCCATGATCGGGATCAGGAACAGCTGCAGCGGCAGGTTGAAGTACTTCGGCAGCGACAGCATCAGCGCGGTCCAGAACAGCGCCATCATCGTGAACACGAGATGCAGCGCGTCGGCGAACCAGCTGAACCAGCCGGTCAGGAAATGGAAACGCTGGCCGGCGCTGAGCGGGCCCTTGCGCGTGAGCCAGCTCCAGCGCCCCTTGAGGATCTGCATCGCGCCGAAGGCCCAGCGATAGCGCTGCGACTTGTACGCGGTGAAGTCGGCCGGGGTCAGGCCGCGACCCATGATCTCGTCGACGTAGACCAGCTCCAGACCTTCCTGCATCAGGCGCAGGCCGAGTTCCGCGTCTTCGCAGATGGTCCATTCCGACCAGTTGCCGGTGCGCTCGAGCACGTAGCGCCGGACCATGGTCATGGTGCCGTGCTGGATGATGGCGTTGCGCTCGTTGCGATGATGCATGCCGATGCGGAAGAAGCCGTCGTATTCCCAGTTGGTCATGCGGCGGAATTCGTTGTGTTCCCAGTCGCGGTGCGCCTGCGGGCATTGCACCACGGCGATTTTCGGATCGTGGAAATAGCCGGTCAGCGCCTTGAGCCAGTCGGCGCGCACCGCGTAGTCGGCATCGACTGCGGCGATGACTTCGGCGCGCGGATCGGTTTCGGTCAGGCCGAAGTTCAGTGCGCCGGCCTTGAAGCCGGGCCACGGGCTCAGGTGGAAGAAGCGGAAGCGCGGGCCGAGCTTGGCGCAGTGCTCTTCCACCGGCTTCCACACCGCTTCGTTCTTGGTGTTGTTGTCGAGCACGAGAACTTCGAAGTTCTCGTAGTCGAGCGCGGCGAGGGAGTCGAGCGTGAGGATCACCATCTCCGGCGGCTCGTTGCAGCAGGCCAGATGGATGGAGACGAAGGGCTGGCGCTCGTCGGGCGCCGGCGTCAACAGGCCGTAGCCGCGCAGCCAGCTGCGGCGCCAGATCACTTCGGTGAACTCGAACGCGTTGATCAGCAGGATGCCGATGATGGCCAGCTGCGCCGGCATCAGCACGCCGAGCATGGCCCAGTCGATCGGATCCAGATAGAAGGTGTACGGCACCGTGGTCGACCACACCAGCACGCCGGCAGAGAGCTGGATCAGGCTGAGGAAGAACAGCCGCCCGGCGACGCGGAAGCGCGTGAAGGCCCAGGCGAACCAGATCATCGGAAACAGCGCGAGTCCCGACGCGGCGAACGCCTTCCATGGCCAGCTCGGGTCTTCGATGACCGGACCGACCATGGAGAACTTCGGATTGCGGTCGGCGCCGAACACGCCCCAGTAGGCTTCCGCACGGCCGCCGGTTTCTTCCTTCCACGGCTGGTCGAACGCTTCCATGATGTAGTAGTCGAGCCCCTGGTCGCGTGCGACGTTGAGCCACTCGCGGATGAAGTGGGCCTCGTCGGCCAGGGTCGGATCGGCGAAGCGCTTGCGGTCGCCGTAGCTCGGCCAGCCGATTTCGCCGATGACGATCTTCTTGTCGGGATACAGCCGGCGCAGCTCGTTGTAGTTGCCGAGCGCGAAGCCGATCGCATCCTTGCGCGGCACGCCTTCCCAGTACGGCAGCAGGTGCAGCGTGATGAAGTCGACGTGTTTGACCAGCTCGGGATACTTCAGCCAGATGTGGATCGGTTCGGCGGTCGAGACGGGCTGGCGGATGGCGGCGCGCGCGCGGTCGAGGTAGTCGATCATCTGCTCGACCTTCAGATCGTCGCGCAGCATGGTTTCGTTGCCGATCATGACGCGGTCGATGTTCGGCCAGCGCCGCGCGGCGCTGATGACGGCTTCGAGTTCGATCTCGTTGTGTTCCATGCGCCGGTCGAGCCAGGCGCCGGCCAGGACATCCAGGCCCAGGTCGCGTGCCAGGCGCGGGATCTCGGCACTTTCCAGCGAGGAGTAGGTACGCACGCGCTTGGCGTGCTTGGCGATGATGCGCAGGTCCGAGGCGAGCTCGTCTTCGTTCGGATAGTTGTCGCGCAGCGGACTCTGATAGCGCTGGAACGCGGAGAACGCAAAGCCTTCGATCTTGCCTTCCCAGTTCGCGATCTGCGCGGGTCGGTTGATGTAGGCCCACAACGCGATGTTGAGCCCCACGATGACGAGAGCGAGGAGGACGGCACTCCACAGCGATTTCAGGACAGCAGCGGGCTGTGGATTGCTCAAGACAAACCTCGGAAAGAGCAGCGGTCATGCAAAGTGGCGCGCAGGATAGCCCATGCGCGAAGCCGCTCACAACGCGACCTCCGGCGCGGTCTCAACACCATTTTCAGGAGCTTGGCGGGGTATGCGTGCGTGCTGCCCGACGGGCGCGCCAGCGGTTGAGCACGATCGGCAGCAAGGCGAGCAGGGCCATGCCGAACATCGGGCCGATGAACCAGGGATCGGCGAGCAGATGACTGTCGATGGTGCCGTTGCGGGCGAGGTTCTGCGCCAGGCCCGCGCCGAGCAGGCTTTCGATCGTCGTGGTCACCGAGCCGCCGACCGCCGTGGCCAGTACGAACAGCCAGGGCGGGCAGCGCAGCCAGGCCAGCGCGACGGTGACGCCGCCGAATGGGAACACAGGCACCAGGCGCAGGAAGAAGGTGTAGCTGTGCGGGTGGGCGTGATAGCTCTGGCGCAAACGCTCGACCAGGGCTGGTGCGCGCCCGGGCTGGTCGCCGCTGAAGGCGAAGCGGCTGGCCGCATAGAGCACGCTGGCACCGAGAATCACGCCGATCGACGACAGCACCGCGCCGAGCAGTCCACCGAACAGCATGCCGCCCGCAAGGATCAGTACGACCGTGCCCGGAATGCCGGTGGCGATGGCGGCGGTGATGATGCCGACGTGGACCAGCGCAGCAAGCAGCGGACGCGTCGCGATCTGCTCCTGCAGCAGATGCTGCTCCGCGGCGATCCCGCTAGGCCCGAAGCGGTCCAGCACGCCCGAGGCGAACAGCCCGACACCGATCAGGACCAACAGCAACAGCGGAGCGAGCGAACGTAGACGTTTCATGCCTGGGGTGTCGTTTTGCCGCGTAGGGTATTGCAGCGCTGCGTGCTGGCCGGCGCAGACGGGGGCCGACTCGCCGTGCTGCAGCGACCTGATCGGGAGCGTGCGCTGCAAGCGCCGCAAAAAAAAGGGGGCCGGTTTCCCGGCCCCCTCGCGTGAAGCTCGGCGCTGAGTCTAGCCGATCACGGCGCGGTCTCGAAGCCGTCGCCGAAGATGCGGTCGGTGGCGAGCACGAAGACCAGGCCGTCGTGGTCGGACACGCCGATCGCGATGTTCGGGCAGCCCGGAGGGACTGTTGCCGGCAGCGTCGGAATCACATTGCACAGGCGTTCCCATTCGTTGGGCGCGTCGTTGGCGGCGCGGCCATAGTCGAAGCCGGCGAACAGGCGGCGCGCAGTGACGTTGAGCAGGGCATGGTCGAGCGACTGCTGGGTCGGCAGGTCGCGCGTGTTGAAGCCCTGGAAGGTGCCGAAGTTCTCGGTGAACAGGAACGAGTAGCGCTCGTTCTCCGGCACCGACATCACCGCGTTCCACAGCGACGGGCTGACCACGGTGTTGCCGGCGTAGTCGAGCAGGTTGGCGGCGTCGTCGTGCTTGCCTTCCATCATGCCGAGCATGTGGGTCCAGCCGTCGCTGAACTGGTAGTCGTTGAAATCGCCGACGACGGTGAGAATCCGGCCCGGATGGGCGAGCTGGAAGGCCTGGATCTGCTCGGCGTGGTACTTGCCCTGGTTGAAGCGCTTGAGACGGTTGCGGTCGACATCGGCCTGGACGCAGCTCGCGCCGCCGGTCTGGTCTACGCAACTGCGCGACTTCGGATGCACGACCATGACGCCGAACGGAATGTTGCCGTTGGCGGTGAAGGTCGCCTCCAGCAGCAGCGGCGGACGGTCGTGCAGCAGCGCGGTCGGGCTGCCGGTCGGGTCGTTCCAGGTCAGGGTCTTGCCGAGCTGGGTGACGGTGTCGATCGTGACGCGGTCGTTGCGCACGAGGAAGCCGACGTCGATGCCGCCGATGTCGTTGCCTTCCTCCAGGCGTGCCGAATAGACCACGCCGGTGTCGGCCTGGATGCGCGTCGCCAGCGCCTGCAGCACGGCGAGGTTCTCAACCTCGACGACGCCGAGGACATCGGGCAGCAGCAGCACTTCGCTGACGTACCTGGACAGACGCGCGACCTTGTAGTTGAAGCCGTCGACGGTCGGGGTCGGCGCTAGGCAGGGGTCCGAGCCGGTGCCGTTGTTGGTCGTGTCGCAGTAGCGCAGCATGTTGAACGAACCGATGCGCAGATCGGCGGAGCCGTTGGAGGCGCGCACCGGACGCGGCACCTGTGCCGCTTGGGTCACCGTGAATTCGGTCGCCCACAGTTCGTAGTCGCCGAAGTCGTAGCCCATCACGCCGGTGGCGGAAAAGCGCGTGCCGCCGGTGATCGGGGTGTCGACCGGCACGGCGCCGAAATAGTCCGCGTCGAGTTCGAACAGCTCCGGATTGCCATCCCACTGGCCCGCGGCCAGGTTGCCGGCGGTCGGCACGAGCGGATACAGCAGACCGGGCTCGCGCACGCCGCGGCGGCCGTTGGCGGTGATGAACACCTCGGCGAAGGATTCCGTCGCGGGCGAACCGAAGCGCTGGTTGCCGGTGCTGACGAGACCGTCGGCGATATGCACGCGCATGAACTCGAAGCACTCGTAGTTGCTGCCGCTGGTGACACAGGTCGGGTTAGCCGGATCGGATGAGGGCACGGTGGCGTTGAACTCGACTGCGGTCGGCAGCGGATTGCCCGAACTGACGAACGTGACGGTCGCTGAACCGATCTCGGTCAGGCCATTGAATTCCAGCGCGGTACCCGAGACGTTGACCATGTCGCCGACGAACACCGTCGGCGTGCTCGACGTGAACACGTAGATGCCTTCGGATGTATTCGGGTCGGCATCGGCGCGTGCGTCGGGCGCCTGCATCGTGAAGCCCTGCGGTCCCCTGCCGGTGACGACGTTGTTGAGCGTCAGCACGGGCTGGTTGACCAGCGGGCCGGCGAGGCCGGTGCCCTGGATGTCGTGGATTTCGACCGCGTCGTCGTTGGTGATGGTGCCGGTGGCCGTCAGCGTGGCGCCGGCGGTGGCGTTGACCAGGTTGCTCAGGGTCACAGTCAGCGTTTCGTTCGCTTCCGCCGTGGTGTCGCCGTTGACGATGACGAAAAACGAACCTGTGGTCTGGCCGGCGGCGATGCTGGCGCTGGCATTGACAAAGGCGATGTAGTCGCCGGGTGCGGTGGCGGTGCCGTCGGCCGTATTGATGGTGAAGTTGACGCCGCCAGCGGGGGCCGGGCCGCTCAGTGTCAGCGGGAACTCAATGCCGGTCTGGCCGCTGTTGCCCTCGACGACGCTGGCGTTGCCGACGGTCAGGGTCGGGAATGCGTCGTCGTTCGTGATCGTGCCGATGCCCTGGCCATCGGCGATCTGCGTTCCGATCGGCGAGAGGGTGAGGTTGACGAAGAACTGCTCGTTCGGCTCGACTGTGGTATCGCCGTTGACGGTGATGTCCACGGTGGCCGTGGTCTGGCCCTGCAGGATGGTGACGGTGCCGCTGGCGGCGAGGTAGTCGTTGTTCGCGACGGTGGCTGTGTCATCGCCCGTGCTGTACGACACGACGTAGCCGCCGGCCGGCGCGGCGACGCTGGACGTGATGGTGAACTGCGCCGCGACCGTGCCGCTGTTGCCTTCGGTCACGCTGGCATCGTTGATCGACAGCTGCGGCAGTACCGCGTCGTCGTTCGTGATGGTGCCCTGGCCCTGCGTGTCCGTGCCGGTCGCGCCGGTGATGCCGGTCACGTTGACGAGGAAGGTTTCGTTGGGCTCGATGGCCGAGTCGCCGTTGACGGTGACATCGAACGTGTAGCTGGTATTGCCGGCGGTGATGGTCTGTCCGATCAGTGACCGGGTGACATAGTCGGCGTCGGCCGTAGTCGCGGTGCCGTCGGCGGTCGCGATGTCGAAGGTGACGCCGCCGGCCGGTGCCGGTGCGTCCAGACTCACGGTGAAGCTAGCGAGCACCGTGTTGCCGGTCGCGCCTTCGACCACGCTGACGTCGTTGATCGTCAGGTTCGGCGGCGGAATCGTGCCGCTCGGTGTCAGGCTGAAATCGTCGATCGCCAGGCCGTCGTCGGCGCCGCTCGCGTTGAAGTCTCTCCAGCGGATCCAGAACGTCGTGCCGTTCGCGATCGTGAGGCCGCTGATCGAGGCGCTGACCGCGGTGCGGTTCGTTGCGAGATTGCCGTCGAGTGCGCCGGCCGTCGCCGCGGTCTTGATCGGATTGGTGAGGTTCAGCGAGGTCGCGGCGATCCACGTGCCCGTGCTCAGGCTGGTCGCGTCGGTGCTGTATTCGAAGTCGAGGCGGTCGTCGCGCGCGGCCGCGGTGTTGCCGATGCGCCATTGCTCGCCGGCGAATGCGATCGCGAGCGTGTCGATGGTCGCACCGGTGTTGTTCGTGAATGCCGCGCCCAGCGACGGAATCACGGTGCCGCTCTGCAGGCCGCCGAACGCGCGTTCCGTGTTGGCGCTCGCGCCGTAACTGTAGGTGTTGCCGCCGTTGTCGGAGCCTGTGCTGGCGGCATAGGTCGTGTTGGCGCTGCCGCCGGTTTCGAGGAACGCCCAGCCCGCCGGAACCGTGGTGTTCGTCGTGCCGGCGTTGGCCAGAGTATTGAAGTCCTGCGTGTAGGGAGAACCCAGCGCGGTAAGGCTGACCTGCGCGCTGACCGGGCCGGCAAGCCCGAATACCGCGAGCGCAAGCGCCCAGCGTGCCGGTGAAACGACAGATTTCATACGCGAACCCCTGAACAAGTAGTGCCTGGAATGGGCCCGGGCCATGCTCGGCTCCGGCATCGTCGACGACGAAACGACCGCTCCGCCACGGTGCTCCGGCATACGGCGATGCCGCTGGCAGAACGTGGCGAACGGGCCGTGGGCCGCGTCGGAATCCTGCTTTCGTCGCGCGCCGCGCCTGCGGCCGCGCTTTCCCGCTGCGTACGGCCAGTCCGGCCGCTACGTGCGGCTGGTCCGCCGCCACGGGACAGAAACGTCCAGCCTGGACGCCCCCATCGAAAGATCGCGCAGGCTAGCACGGGCTTTTGACGATTTCATGTCCATGCGCCGTACCTGCCGCCCAGTCCGCCAGACACGTCTTGGACGCTATCCGGATGTTTACGCGCTGCGCGTCGCGCATGGGGACGAAAGCGCGGCGGCGCTGCGCCGCCGCGCCGCGCTGTTCAGGCCAGCAGCGAGCGCAACATCCAGGCAGTCTTCTCGTGCGCCTGCATGCGCTGCGTGGCGAGGTCGGCGGTGGGCTGGTCCGAGGCCTTGTCGGCGATCTGGAACAGTTCGCGCGCGGTGCGGGCGACGGTTTCATGGCCGTCGACGAGCTGGCTGACCATCTCGCGCCACTCCGGCACGCCGGTTTCTTCCTTGATCGTCGACAGCTTCGCGAACTGCGAGCCCGAACCGGGTGCCATCACGTCGAGCGAGCGGATGCGTTCGGCGATCTGGTCGAGCGAGAGCCACAGTTCGTTGTACTGCGTCTCGAACATCAGGTGCAGCGTGTTGAACATCGTGCCCGTGATGTTCCAGTGGAAGCCGTGGGTCTTCAGGTAAAGCGTGTAGCTGTCGCCGAGCAGGCGCGACAGGCCCTTGGCGATCGCTTCGCGGTCTTTCTTGGCAATGCCGATATCGATACCCATGTGCAGACTCCTGCTGTTGAGAGGTGTGTCGTGGCGAGGCCTGGTCTTGTCAGGCCTGGTGTTGTTCGGGCGAGACACTTTACCGCGCCGGCCGGGTCGCCGGACCCGCTGACGACGATGGTCGCGACAGGCAGACGCTATGATTACCGGTTCCTTGGGCCGCGGCCCCGAGTCCTATCTGTGATGGCTGACAAGAATCCTCCTCCTGCGGCCGACGCCGCCCGGCCCGTACCGCATCCGGCCGCCGCGCGGCTGGCGGCGCAACGCAAGGCGCTCGACGGCGTCCTGGTGCGCGATGCCGCGCGCCTGCTCGGCCGTTGGCGCCGTTTCAACGACAATCCGGCGCAGGTCAGCGACGAGCAGCTGACGCGACTCGCTGCCGACATCGCCGCCTCGTGCGCGCGCCGCGCCGCGCGTGCCGCGCGCGTTCCCGAGATCCGTGTCGACGAAAGCCTGCCGATCGCGGCGCGCGCCGATGAGATCGTCGCGCTGATCCGCAAGCACCAGGTAGTCGTGCTGGCCGGCGAGACCGGCTCGGGCAAGACCACCCAGCTGCCCAAACTCTGCCTGGCCGCGGGCCGTGGCGTCGCCGGCCGTATCGGCTGCACCCAGCCGCGCCGCATCGCCGCGCGCAGCGTCGCGCGCCGCGTGGCGCAGGAACTCGGCAGCGAAGTGGGCAAGCTCGTCGGCTTCCAGGTGCGCTTCAATGACCAGGTGTCGGAAGAATCGCTGATCAAGTTCATGACCGACGGCATCCTGCTCGCCGAGACGCAGAGCGATCCGTGGCTCAACGACTACGACACCATCATTCTCGACGAGGCGCACGAGCGCAGCCTCAACATCGATTTCCTGCTCGGCTATCTCAAGCGCCTGCTCGCCAGGCGGCGCGACCTCAAGCTCATCGTCACCTCGGCGA
Source organism: Tahibacter sp. (assembly GCF_032229445.1). Classification (NCBI taxonomy): domain Bacteria; kingdom Pseudomonadati; phylum Pseudomonadota; class Gammaproteobacteria; order Lysobacterales; family Rhodanobacteraceae; genus Tahibacter; species Tahibacter sp. Next base: position 2,670 of record NZ_JAVTWC010000085.1, on the reverse strand, counting down.
CCATCGACACCGCGCGCTTCGCCGCGCATTTCGGCAACGCGCCGGTGGTCAGTGTCGAAGGGCGCAGCTATCCGGTCGAGGTGCGCTGGCGTCCACCGGTCGCCGAAGCAGCCGCGACCGGCGGCGACAAGGGCCGCGCGACGCCTGATCGCACCGAACTGAGCCTGACCGAACAGATCGTTGCGGTGGCCGACGAGATCACCTCGGAAGATCCGCGTGGCGACGTACTGATTTTCCTGCCGGGCGAACGCGAGATCCGCGATGCGCACCTGGCGCTCGCGCGGCGGCTTTACCGCGCCACCGAAGTGCTGCCGCTGTATGCGCGGCTGTCGGCCAATGACCAGGACCGTGTGTTCAAGCCCGGCCCGCAGCGGCGCATCGTGCTCGCGACCAATGTCGCGGAAACCTCGCTGACGGTGCCGCGTATCCGCTACGTCATCGACAGCGGCACGGCGCGCGTGAAGCGCTATTCGCCGCGCACCCAGCTCGAACGCCTGCACATCGAACCGATCTCGCAGGCCGCCGCCGAGCAGCGCAAGGGACGCTGCGGCCGGGTTGCCGCGGGGGTGTGCTTCCGGTTGTACGGTGAGCAGGATTTTCAACAGCGGCCGCGCTATACCGACCCGGAAATCCTGCGCAGCTCGCTGGCCGGCGTGATCCTGCGCATGCTGAATCTCAAGCTCGGCGAGGTCGACGAATTTCCATTCGTCGAGGCGCCGCCGGAGCGCGCGATCGGTGACGGCTACCGGCGCCTGACCGAACTCGGCGCGATCGACGAGCACAAGCGCCTGACCGCGGTCGGCCGCACCATGGCGCAGCTGCCGATCGATGTGGCGCTCGCGCGCATGCTGATCGAGGCGAAGCAGCGCGGCGCGCTGCGCGAACTGCTGATCCTCGCATCGTTCCTCAGCATCCAGGATCCGCGCGAGCGCCCGGCCGATGCGCGCCAGGCCGCCGATCAGGCGCATGCGCAGTTTGCCGACAGCCGTTCGGACTTCGTCGCCGTGCTCAAGCTGTGGCAGGCGCATGCGGGTGCGCACGAAGAGCTGAGTCAGGCGCGCCTGCGCGACTGGTGCCAGGCGCGGTTCCTGTCCTACCTGCGCATGCGCGAATGGCGCGAGCTGCATCGCCAGCTGCTGGTGCAGGCGGAGGAGCTGGGCTGGGATCTGGCCCGCCTTTCTCACCCCCCTTCTACTGCGGCCGCCGATACGCTCGCCCTGACGCGCACTGCTCCCTCGTGTCGGCTCGACGTAGTGTCGGCTACGCCTTCGCCGTCACTCAGTCCGCGGCGCGCATCAGGACGGCGTCTCGACGGCCTCGCTACGAACGGGCGTGAAAAAGGCGGGCTAGCCGGAGGCCATCTGACGCCGCCGCCATCGGCGGCCGATGCCGAGGCAGCCACGGCGCCGCTGCTCGATGCGCCGGGTTACGAACAGGTACACCGCTGCCTGCTGTCGGGCTGGCCGACGCAGGTCGGGCGCAAGGACGAACGCGGCCAGTATCGCGGTACGCGCGAGCGCCGGTTCCAGGTGTTTCCGGGTTCGTTCCTGGCCAAGTCGCCGCCGCAATGGCTGCTGGCGGGGCAGATTATCGATTTGCAAAAAGTGTACGCAATGCTCAATGCGCGGGTCGAACCCGAGTGGATCGAGCAGCAGGCCGAACATCTGGTCAAGCGCAGCTGGCGCGATGCGCACTGGTCGCGGAAGCGCGGCGCGGTCATGGCCTACGAGCAGGTCAGCCTGTTCGGGCTGATCCTCGTGGAAAAGCGCGCGGTGCAGTACGGCGCGCAGGAGCCGGCACTCGCACACGAAGTCTTCCTGCGCGAAGCGCTCGCGCGCGGCGAGATCGATGCCAAGGCCGATTTCGTGCGCGCCAATGCGCGCGTGCTGGCCGAGGCGCAGGAGCTCGAAGCCAAGCAGCGCCGCGCCGGTCTGGTCAGGGACGAAGCGGCGCTGGTCGCTTGGTTCGCCGGCAAGCTGCCCGCCGACATCAGCACGGCCGCGGCGCTGGACGGCTGGTACCGCCGTGCTTCGCCGGAGGAACAGGCCGCGCTGCGCTGGTCGCTGGATGATGTTCTGGGCGGCCAGGCCGGCGTTGCGGCACAGGACTATCCGACACGGCTCGAGGTCGGCGGGCACAAGCTCAAGCTCGAATACCGCTTCCTGCCGAACGATCCGGCCGACGGCGTCAGTCTGCAGCTGCCGCTGGCCTACGTGAACGCCGTGCCGGCGGCGCGCTGCGAGTGGCTCGTGCCGGGCCTGCTCGTCGAAAAGGTCGCTGAACTGATCCGCAGCCTGCCCAAGGTGCTGCGGCGCAATTTCGTGCCGGCACCGGACTTCGCGCGGGCCTTCGCCGCCAGTGAAGCGGTGCGCGACGAACCGCTCGCGCGCGTGCTCGCGGCGTATCTGCAGCGCGTCACCGGCGTGGCTATCGGCGAGGCCGACTTCGCCAGCGCGGAGCTGCCGGCGCACCTGCGCATGCATTTCCGTGTCTATGACGAACAGGGGCGCACGCTGGAACAGGGCCGCGACCTCGCGCTGATCCAGTCCAACTGGAGCGGTGCCGCGCGCGCCGGGGTCTCGCGGCCGGCCGGGGGGGCCCAGACGCGCGCGGGTGTCGAGACCATGGAATTAAACCGCAATCCAGACACTATCGTCAGCCACGGCCCCC
>NZ_JAVTWC010000084.1:0-7176 GCF_032229445.1 Tahibacter sp. | reverse complement strand
CCCTCGGCACCTGCCTGGCGCTCCTCCTGCCCCTAGCCGTCTCGGCCGCAGCGCCCGAACCGGTAGCCGGACGCATCGCCCTGGTAATCGGCAATGGCGCTTATGTCACGGCGCCACTGGTGAATCCGGCCGGCGATGCGCGCGCGGTGGCCGACCGCCTGCGCGAAGCCGGCTTTCGCGTGACCCTGAAGGTCGACGCGCCGCGGCGCGAACTGCAGGATGCGATTCGCGGCTTCGGCGACGCGCTTGCCCGCGACAACAAGGCGGTCGGTGTCTTCTACTACGCGGGCCATGGCGTGCAGCTCAACTGGCGCAACTTCATGCTGCCGGTGGATGCGCGCATCCAGCGCCCGGCGGATATTGCCGCGCAGGGCGTCGACGTCGGTCTGCTGCTCGAGAGCCTGGCTCGGGCGCGCAACCCGCTCAATCTGGTGATTCTCGACGCCTGCCGCAACAACCCCTTCGGGCGCGACTTTCGCACCGACGAGCGTGGGCTGTCGCAACTCGACGCGCCACCCGGGACGCTCCTCGCCTACGCCACGGCGCCCGGCAACACCGCCGATGACGGCGAGGGCGCGCACGGGCTGTACACCGACAACCTGCTGAAGGAGATGAAGGTGCCGGGTGCGCCGGTCGAAGACGTTTTCAAACGCGTCCGGCTGGCGGTCAGGCGTGCGTCCGAAGGCGCGCAGATCCCCTGGGAGAGCACCTCCCTGGAAGGCGACTTTGCGTTCGTCGGCGGCAGCGGACGTGACCTCAGCCGCGAGCAGAAGGAGTTCGAAGCCGATCTTGCAGCCTGGAACACGCTGCGTGAAGCCAGCACGCCCGAGCCGCTCGAGGCTTTCATCCGGCAGCGGCCGAGTGGCAAGTTTGCCGAGCTCGCCCAGCATCGGCTCGATGTGGTCCTCCGCCAGCGTGGTGAAAAGCCTGTCCAGGCGGCAGCCCCGCCACCTCTTGGGCCCGAGATGTGCGTGCCCGGTGCGGCGGCTACCGGCAAGGCCGCTTCCTACAGCGGCCAGGGACTTGCCTTCCGCCCCGGCGAACGCTACAGCTATCGTACCGTCGATCTGCTCAAGCAGACCGAGACCGCACGCAGTACCGATACCGTTCTCGGGATCGTCGGCGACGAGGTGCAGTACAACGACGGCAGCAAGGTGACCGACCTGTTCGGCAACAACGTGCGCGCTCCCGACGGCACGCGCTGGACGCCGTATCAGTTCTTCATCAACGACTATGCGCTCGGCAAACGCTGGCCGGCACAGTTCATAATCAGCCAGCCGGACGGCTCGAAGGTCAACGTGCGCTTCGAATTGCGGGTCGCCGCTCGCGAGCGCATCACGCTGCCAGCCGGAACTTTCGACAGCTACCGCATCGAAGCGCGTGGTGTCGTCCTCGCCAGCGGCGCCCAGCTCGAGCGCACCGCCTGGGTGGCGCCGGAACGAATGCGTGGCTTTCTGGCAATGGAGAATCTGGTGCGCAAGGACGGCGTGGTGGTCAGCGGCGAACGGATCGAGCTGATCGAGTACGGCGCCGGGGCTCCGGTCGCTACCTCGCCCACCGCGCCAGTGGCACCCGAAAAGAACAAGGAGCAGAGCGGCTGGCGACCGTCCTTTTACTGACAGGGAAGTCACATGACGTCGAAGGGCATGGCCCGGTGAACTCGGGCGACGACCACTCCGATCCGCGCGCGCTACGCCGGCGCACACGCCTCGCGGCCCTGACGACGCTCGCTTGTAGCATCCTGCTGGCGGCGGCGTGCACGTTCAACGCACGTGTCGACTCGCCGCCGGTAGCCGGCCAGGGCATCGGCCAGGTCGACCATCGCACGGTCCACGACGCGGACTGGTTCGATCCGGCACGGCGGCGCGCCGTCCCGGTTCGCCTCTACTGGCCGCAGGCCGTCGCGGCCGATGCGCGGGTGCCGCTGGTGGTCTTCTCGCACGGTCTCGGCGGTTCACGCCGAGGCTACAGCTACCTGGGTGCGCATTTCGCCGCCAACGGTATCGCCAGCCTGCATCTGCAGCATGTGGGCAGTGACCGCTCGCTGTGGGGCGGCAGTCCGTTCGGCCTGGTCGAGCGCCTGCAGGGCGCTGCACAGGACAGCGAGGCGATCGCACGGGTACACGATCTGCACTTCGCGCTCGACCACCTGCTGGCGGGTCCGCGCGGCGAGCAGATCGACCGCAGCCGCATCGTCGCTGCCGGCCATTCCTACGGAGCCAACACGGCGCTGCTGGCGGCCGGTGCGCGCGTCGAGCGCGAGGGTCGGTGGCTCGACTATCGCGACGCGCGCATCAGCGCCGCGATCGTCATCAGCGCGCCACCGTTCTATGGCGAGAGCGACCCGGCAAGGGTGCTGAGCCACGTGAGCATACCCACGCTGCACATCACCGCCACCGAGGACGTGATCCGCGTTCCCGGCTACTACTCGCCGGCCGCCGACCGGCTTGCGGTTTTCGAAGCCACCGGTAGTGCGCGCAAGACACTGGCGGTCTTCGACGGCGGCTCACACAGCATGTTCACGGACCGCGCCGGCACCGGTGGCGCCAGCCTGAATCCGCAAGTGAAGCGGGCTACCCAGGATCTTTCGGTGGCGTTCCTCAAGATGCTCTTCGAGGGCCACAGCGACACTCTGGCCAGTTGGCCCCTGCGGCATCCGGGAATCGTCGCTCGCTTCAGCGTTGCCGGCTGAGGAGCACGACCACCCGCCGGCTATCGTGGAGCGCCATAGGTGCGGGATCTGCGGCGCCAGCAGGCAGGCTTTTCCAGCATCGACACATCGACACGCCGCTTGCCGAAAATCTCCTGAGCCAGAGCCCAGCGATGGCGCTCCTCGAGACAAACGACGGCAATTTGTTCAAACCACTTCTGGATACGATTCATGGTCAGCGACTCCTCGGCAGGAATGAATTGATCGCAACTCATTGCGACCGGAGAAAGCTTAGCATGGAACTGTACGCATGTACAGCAATCGGATGTCGGGCTGCGCAGGCCGCGCCGACCACCCTGCGACTCCGACGGTTTGCCGCCGCCCGGCGGCGATCGTGCGGCAAGTGGCAGCCGTGTGCGCGTGGCGTCGCAGCCTGTGGGCGATGGCCCTTGTTTGTTGGCGGTGCCGGCGAGATACTCACGATCTGCCCGGAGGTCGCCCCGAACATGCCATGCCTGTCCACTATCCGCCAGCCCGCGACCCGCGGCCGCAGCCGCGCGCATTCGCTCCTTCGCCACGCTCCCGAGGTCCGACCCTGATGGCCGACTATCCGCAGGGCCTGGTTCGCACGCGCGAACTGTCCGACGGCAGGAGGGTGACCATCCGTCCCATCCGTCCTGGGGACGTCGAGATCGTGCAGGATTTCGTGCGCCACCTTTCGCAAGAGTCGCGCTATTCGCGTTTCATGTCGCAACTGAACGAGTTGTCGGCGAGCAAGCTGAAGTACTTCACCGACATCGACTACGATCGCCATCTGGCGCTGATTGCCGTTGCCGCCGCGGGCGCCGAGCAGATCGAAATCGGCGTCGCACGCTATGTGGGCTTACCGCAACCCGAAAGCTGCGAGTTCGCGATCGCGGTCGACGATGCCTGGCAAGGTTCCGGCGTTGCCGGGATATTGATGACGACGCTGATGGATGCCGCCCGCGAACGCGGCTTCCAGAGCATGAACGGTACGGTGCTGGCGACCAACCATCGGATGCTGTGCTTCGTGCGGCGGCTCGGTTTCACGGTGCGCGGCGATGCTGAGGATCCGGGCACGGTCGCGGTCGAACGACAGCTCTGACTACCGTCGGCCCGCTCGCGCGGGATGCGCCGGCCGCGGGGTCGGCGGCGCTGCCGCTGCGGCACGCCGCTCGGGCGGGCTCGCCGTCAGGCGGTGTAGCTGCCGGCAGTGGCGCCGCCGCCACTGCCGATCCAGTCGTGGTGGAAGAAGGTACCGCGCGGCTGGTCGGTACGTTCGAAACCGTGTGCGCCGAAGTAGTCGCGCATCGCCTGGATGACGTTGGCGGGCCCACGCGCGCAGCGGTAGCCATCGTAGAAAGCGAGCGCCGCCGACACGCCGGGGGCGGCGATCCCGTGCTCGGCGGCGAGCACCACCGCGCGCCGCCAACCGTCTTGGCAGCGGGCCAGCGTTTCCCGGAACCAGGGGTCGAGCAGCAGGCAGGCGAGGTCGGCGCGAGGCTCGTAGGCGTCGCGGATGCGGTTCAGGAAGGAACTGCGGATGATGCAGCCGGCGCGCCAGAGCAGCGCGACGCCGGCGAGATCGAGGTGCCAGCCATGGGCTTCGCTGGCGGCACGCATGAGCATGAAGCCCTGTGCGTAGCTCACCAGCTTGCTGGCCAGCAACGCGTCGTGCACGGCAGCCACCAGCGTGGCGCGATCGGCGCACGGCCGTGCCGGCGGACCGGGCAGGATCGCCGCCGCACTGCGGCGCTCGTCGAGCAGGGCGGAGAGGTGGCGCGCGCAGACCGACTCGCTGATCAGCGTCAGCGGCACGCCGAGTTGCAGGGCACTCTCGCTGGCCCAGCGGCCCGTGCCCTTCTGGCCTGCACGGTCGAGGATGCGGTCGACCAGAGGCACGCTATCCGCCTCCTGCACGCGGAAGATTTCGCAGGCGATCTCGACCAGATAGCTGGCGAGGTCGCCGCGCTGCCACTGCGCGAAGACCTCCGCCAGTTCGGCAGGCTGGTAGCCGCCCAACTCCCGCAGCAAGTGACAGGCCTCGGCGATGAGTTGCATGTCGCCGTACTCGATGCCGTTGTGCACCATCTTGACGAAGTGGCCGGCGCCGCCGTCGCCGATCCAGTCGCAGCACGCTTCGCCCGTCTCGCTGCGGGCGCTGATCGCGCGCAGGATCGGCCGCAGATGGGGCCACGCCGCGCGGTCACCGCCGGGCATCAGGCTCGGGCCGTGGCGGGCACCTGCCTCGCCGCCGGAGATGCCCATGCCGACGAAGCGGATGCCGCGCGCGGCGAGAGCCGTGCCGCGTCGCTCGCTGTCGGTGTAGTGCGAATTGCCGCCGTCGACGACGATGTCGCCGGTTTCCAGATACGGCAGCAGGCCGTCAATGCTCCGGTCGACCGCGTCGCCGGCCTTGACCAGCAGGAGGACGCACCGCGGCCGCTGGAGCAGCGCGGCCACTTCCGCAGGACGGAGCGCCCCGACGATGGTCGTCCCCCTCGCCGGACCGGCCAGGAATCCGTCCAGGCCGTCGGCGTCACGCTCGTACGCCACTACATGGAAGCCCTTGTCGGCCAGGTTGAGGGCGAGGTTCCGACCCATGACGGCCAGCCCGAAGACCGCGATATCGGCAAGCGGCGGCATGTCAGACGCCCGTCGGGACGCGCTGCGCGCCGCCACCGGAGCGCGCTGAGCACCGGCGGCAGCGCATCAATCGAAATCCCGGAGGCGCAGGTCGTCGCGACGCGGCGCGCCGCGCTCCACTCGCACCCGCAGAATGTCGATCGTGCGCCCATCCTGCGTGGCGACGATGAAACGCCAGTCGCCGGGCGCCGGATTCAGCACCCATGAGTAGCCGCGAAAGCCGCGATCGCGGCCGCCAGTGGTCTGGAAGGGCCGGCGGTAGACGAGTCGCCAGCCGTCGGTGTCGCGCACCTCCCAGCGGTGTTCGAGGGGCGCCGTCACACCGAGCGGCGCGAACACCGCCGACAAGCCATACAGCCGGCCGCCTTCCGGCACGTGCAGCGTGCTCGCCTGATCCCGCCACCATTGCCACCACGCTGCCCGCTCGACCTGCACCGCATAGCGGCCGGCCTCCTGCACGAAGTCCTGACCGACCGCCAGTTGCCGCTTGACGAGCGGCACCGGCGCGATCATGTCGAGCCGGAAGGCCAGCATCAAGACGACGGCCAGGCCCCAGGCCGGCCAGATGCGCCCCGGCCGCCCCGGTGCCAGCCAGCGCAGGCCGTGCGTCAGCACGACGCCGGCGGCCGTGGAAGCGTAGAACCAGAGGGGATCCAGGCTGCCCAGGGCATGCGGCAGCGCGAAATTGAAGAGCAGGATCGCATTCAGTGCAAACAACGCCCAGGTCAGCGTGAAGCGCCGCCCGTAGTGGTTGCCGGCGAACTCGTTGCCGACCAGGAGGGCGCCGAGAAACGCCGCCATCAGCCAGGTGCCGAGGTGGCCGGAACTCTTGAAGTAGAGGATGAAGAGCGCCGAGAAGATGCCGCCGAAGAAGAACTGCAGCAGCAGATAGGGCGCTTGCCAGGCGATGGCGTTGAAACGGCCGGCGCGCGACTTTTCGGCGGTGGGGGCCGTCATGCCGAGGGCCTCCCGGCGAGCCAGCCACAGCGTCAACAGCGCGGCGCCGAGCAGGAAAGCGCCGAGGCGCCAGAAATCCATGACGCGGATGCGCTGGCCGATGGTCAGCGCATCCCAGGCAAAGCCGCCGAGGAAGGCGGCGACCGGGTACAGGCGGCGCAGCAAGGCCCAGGTCGCGACCGCGTTCACGCGAGGCGCCGCCCGGCGAACCGGCAAGAGCCGGGTTGGCGGCGAGTCGTGTCAGGCGACACCATCAGGCGCCTGCGGGCACAAGCAGTGCCGCCCCGAGATGGCCCACCTTGACGTAGATCAGCGCACCCTCGGCGCCGGTGAAGGGCGCGTGGCGACTCCAGCGCGGATTGCGCAACCAGCTCCCTTGCGGGTATTCGCCGTCCTCGTCGCGAAAGAGCCCGTCGAGAACCAGGATCTCCTCGCCACCGGGATGCACGTGCGAAGTGAAGCGCGTCTGTGGCGCCCAGCGCACCAGCGCCGTGTTGATCCCGGCGTGTTCGTGCAGCGGCAACACCGACAGGCCGGGAACCAGTCCCGGCTGCCACTGCGCTGTCCCGGTATCGACGCGCAACGCTTGCCGGTCGCCGGCCGCGAACTGCCAAAGCTTGACGAACAGCGTGCAGCCGTTGCGTGAGAAAGGCGTGTGCGTCGAGCCGGGTGGGTTGCGCAGATAGCTGCCGGCAGGATAGTCGCCGTCCTCGTCGGAAAAGACGCCGTCGAGCACGAGAATCTCCTCGCCGCCGCCGTGCGTGTGCGCATGGAAACCGGCGCCGGCAGCGTAGCGAACGATACTCGTCGCGCGGCCGACTTCGCGGCCGACGCGGTCGAGCATGCGGCGTTCGACGCCCGGTTGCGGCGAGGGCAGCCAGCGTGCATCGGCGGCGTGCGCG
>NZ_JAVTWC010000083.1:0-7284 GCF_032229445.1 Tahibacter sp. | reverse complement strand
AGACTTCGGCTATGCCGGCTACGGCGGCATGCTGGAACTGGGGCGCCAGCTCGCGCTGACGCTCGAATCGCCGGTGTGGCACAAGGTGCGGGCGCCGGCCCCGTGGCACGCCGCGCCGGCCGCGGGCGCAGCGCTGCCGGTTGCCGGAGAAGCCCATGCCTGAGATCCTCAAGCGCGCCAAGCCGCTGGCGGTGAATCCGCTCAAAGCCAGTCAGCCGATCGGCGCCGCCCTGGCCTTCCTCGGTCTGCGGCGGGCGATTCCGATGCTGCACGGCTCGCAGGGCTGTACGGCTTTCGGCAAGGTGTTCCTGGTACGCCATTTCCGCGAGCCGATTCCGCTGCAGACGACGGCCATGGATCAGGTGTCGAGCATCATGAGCGCCGACGAGAACGTCATCGAGGGCCTGCGCGTGCTCTGCGAAAAGAGCGGGCCGGAAATCATCGGCCTGCCCACCACCGGGCTCTCCGAGACCCAGGGCTGCGACATGCAGCGTCTGGTGCGCGAGTTCCGTCGTCGTCATCCGGAATTCTCGAACACGGCCGTGGTGCCGGTGAACACGCCGGACTACAGCGGCTGCCTGGAGACCGGCTTTGCCCTCGCCGTCGAGGCGATCATCGACACGCTGCTCCCCACCGGCCGCGGGCCGGCGTCAGCCGCGGGCGGCAGCCGGCAGGTGAATGTCCTCGCGTCGTCGATGCTGACGCCGGGGGACATTGAAGCGATCAAGGAATCGATCGAGGCCTTCGGTCTGCTGCCGGTGGTTCTGCCCGACCTCGGCGATTCACTCGACGGCCATCTGATCGATCAGGACAGCACACCGCTGACCCTGGGGGGAACCCCGAAAGCTGCCATCGCCGCGCTCGGCGAGGCGGTCGCCACCCTCGTCATCGGTCGTTCGCTGCACAAGGCGGCCGATCTTCTGCGCGCGCGCAGCGGCGTGCCGGATTATCGTTTCGATCATCTGCTCGGCCTCGATGCCTGTGATGCCTTCATCCTCGCACTGGCCGAAATCTCGGGGCAGCCGGTACCTCCCGCCATCGAGCGCCAGCGGGCGCAACTGCAGGACGCGATGGTCGACACGCATTTCATGACCGGCTTCCTGCGCATCGGTATCGCTGCCGACCCCGATCTGCTGGTGGCGCTGGGTCAGTTCCTCACCGGCGTCGGCGGCGAAGTCGTCGCGGCGGTGGCGTCGACGCGCGCCGAGGTGCTCGCCGACCTGCCGGCAGTCAGCGTGCGCATTGGCGACCTCGAGGATCTGGAACGTGCGGCACTGGCGCAGCGCGCCCAGCTCATCGTCGCCAACTCACACGCCGCGCCCAGCGCGCAGCGCCTGCAAGTGCCGCTGTTGCGCGCCGGCTTCCCCCAGTACGACTGGGTGGGTGGCTATGCGCGGACCTGGGTCGGCTATCGCGGCGCGCGCCAGGCCTTGTTCGATATCGCCAATCTCTTCCTCGGGAACCACCATGACATCCCTGTCCATCGATCGATCTACCGGGCCGGCAGCGAGAGCGACACAGCGGCGCGGGCGCCGTCTGGCGCTGGCCTGGTCCGCCACTAGCGAGGCGCCGGGAATGCTCAGGGTAGCCTTCGCCAGCAACGACCGCAGCACGGTGAATCAGCACTTCGGCGCTGCCGAGGGCTTTGCCGTCTATTCCCTGGATGGTGAGCGGGCACGGCTGGTCGAGATCGTCGAGTTTCCGCCGGCCGCCATGGAGGACAACGAAGGCAGACTGCCGGCGCGGGTGGCGTCGCTGGCGGGTTGTGCCGCCGTCTATTGCCTGGCGGCCGGCGCCTCGGCAGTGAAGCAGTTGCTGGCCGTCGGCGTGCAGCCGATCCGCCTCGACGATGAGGCGACGATCGACGTGCTGTTGCAGCAGCTCAGCCGGGCGATCTGCAGCGGCGGCACCGCCTGGGTCGACAAGGCGATCCGCCGGCAGGCGGGAGACAGCACCCGCTTCGATCGCATGCTTGACGAAGGCTGGGACGAATGATGCCGGGCACTCTCGAAGCCCGCGGCCGGGTGGTCGACGTGCGCGGCGACGTGGCCGAGGTCCGCATCGCCGTCGCCTCGAGCTGCCATGGTTGCCGGGCACGCGCCGTCTGCGGCAGTGGCGCCGAACGGTCGGTGCGCATCACCGCGCCGGCGAATGCGGTCGTCGGCGACCCCGTAGTGCTCAAGCTGGAGCAGACGAACTTCACGCTCGGGATGGCGATCGGCTATCTGCTGCCGGCCGTGACTCTGCTGCTCGGCGCGGCATTGTTGTCTTTCGCCGGCGACGCCGCCGCCGCCCTTGGCGCCGCTATCGGCCTGACCACCGGCCTGTTCCTGGTCCGCCTGCTGCACCGCCGGCTGTTCGCCGACCGCGTGCAGCCGGCCGCCTCCGTCACTTGTCCATCCCAGTCATTTCCTGGAGAAAGCCCATGACTGCAGGTCTTGCCCCCGTATCCGCGATCGAGCCCGCCGATGCGCCAATCTATGCCACCGACTTCATCAGGGAAATGCTGCGCCAGACGCGGGCGCTCGACAGCTACGGCCAGTGGGACGGCAAGGCGGTGCCGACGATCCTCGCCGGCTACGTGCTGAGCAAGGAGCAGAAGCGCGCGCTGCCGACCATCGGCGATCCCGACGAGCTGACGCTGGCCCGCGTCAAGGCTTTCCACAACGCGATTGCGGTGCTGATCGAAAAGGAATGCGGACAGATGGCCGTGCCCTTCGTGCAGATCACCCACGAAGGCTTTGGGCGTGCGCTGATCACCGTCGGCAAGCTGGTGGTCATGGATCGGACGCTGCGCGACGTACATCGCTTCGGCTTCGAGTCCCTGTCGAAGATGAAGAGCGAGGCCGACAAGCACCTCGCCGTGGCGCTCGGCGTCATCGGCCGATTCCCTGAAGTGGCCGGCATGTGAGGCGACAAGCATGAGCGAAGACGACATCAGGGAACTCGATCGGCAAGTGAAGAAGCTCAAGCGCCTCGCCGGCGAGCAGGCCGCGCGACTTCACGATCTGGTCGAAGACAGGTTGCCTGCCGCCTGGCAGGAGCTTCCGGAAATTTCACAGGCAACGCTCGCGGCCTGCCAGGCGTGGGCGGAAGCCAACGCCCGCCTGCAGGCGGCACAGAAAGGATAAGCGCATGGGCACCATCACCGGACGCACCCGCGGTGGGGACGAATGGACCCCACAGTTCGTCAGTTTCCTCGATCCGAAAAAGTGCATTGGCTGCGGCCGCTGCTACAAGGTGTGTCCACGCAACGTTCTCGATCTGGTCGAGCGCAGTGAGCAATTGCTGGCCGATGCCGACGAGGATGCCGATGACGATGACGAAATGATGGTGATGACCATCGCCAACGGCGCCGACTGCATCGGCTGCGGCGCCTGCGGTCGCGTCTGCCCGAAGGATTGCTACACCTACGAGGCTGCTGCGGCGTGAGCAGAGCGAGTTCCGCGCGCCTGCCGCTCGCCCGGGAGCGTGTCGCAATTCGGCGTGTCGCGTTTGCGACACCCATTAGACACCCACTCCACTTCGGGTGAAATCGCGGAACGCGTGCAAATTCATGGTGTTGCGGGTTATCGGCAGGGCTGGTACGAAGCTTGCGGTGATGAACTCAGGGAACCCGCCCCATCTCAAGGAGAGCAGCTCATGATCCATCTGACCCCCGCCGCGGTGAAGGCAATCAGCCGCTTCGTCAAGGCCACCGAGACTCCGGTCGCCGGTCTGCGCATTTTTGTATCCGGTGGCGGTTGCGCCGGCCTGCAATACGGACTGCGTCTCGAACAGGACAAAGGCGACGACGACCTGGAGTTCGACGTCGGTGCCGCTGCCCGCCTGCTGGTCGATCCGTTGAGCAGTTCGATGCTCGACGGCCTGACGGTCGATTTTGTCGACAGCCTCACGCAGACCGGCTTCAAGTTCAACAATCCGAATGTCGCGGGTGCCTGTGCCTGCGGCCAGTCGTTCGCGGGCTGAGGAGATCGCCATGTGGGACTACTCCGAGAAGGTGCGCGAGCACTTCTTCAACCCGCGGAACTCCGGGCCGCTCGAGAACGCCAACGGCATCGGCGATTTCGGTTCGATCAAGTGCGGTGACGCGTTGCGCCTGATGCTCAAGGTCAACCCGGAAACCGAGGTCATCGACGATGCGCGCTTCCAGACCTTCGGCTGCGGCTCGGCGATCGCCTCGTCGTCGGCATTGACCGAGATCATCAAGGGCAAGACGCTGGATGAAGCGCTGCAAGTCAGCAACCAGGACATCGCCGACTATCTCGACGGACTGCCGCCGGAAAAGATGCACTGTTCGGTGATGGGGCGCGAGGCACTGCAGGCCGCCGTCGCCAACTATCGCGGCGAGAGCTGGAAGGATGATCACGAGGAGGGCGAACTGGTCTGCAAGTGCTTCGCCATCGACGCCGTGATGATCGAGGACACGGTGCGCGCCAACAGCCTGCGGACGATCGAGGAGGTGGCCAACTACACCAAGGCCGGCGGCGGCTGTTCGGCCTGCCACGAGAAGATCGAGGACATCCTGATCGCTGTCAACGGTCGGCTCTACGCCAACGAGGTGAAGCCGGCCAAGGCGCGGCCGGCGGCCGGCGAGGTACCGGGCAAGCCGAAGCTGACCAACTACCAGCGCATCCGCAGGATCGAGGAGACGCTCGAAGCCATCCGCCCATCGCTGCAACGTGACCACGGTGATGTCACCCTGGTCGAGGTCGACGGCAAGAAGATCTACGTCGAACTCACCGGCGCCTGCCGCGGATGCTCGATGGAAGCCGCGACCCTCGGCGGCGTGCAGCAGAAGCTCATCGAAGCCCTGGGCGAACTCGTGCAGGTGCTGCCGGTCGCCGCGCTGGCCCGCGCCTAACCGTCATCCGAGAGGAAAAGCCATGCAACCGATCTACATGGACAACAACGCCACGACGGCCTGCGATCCCGCCGTCGTGGCGGCGATGCTGCCCTACTTTACCGAGCAGTTCGGCAACGCTTCCTCGATCCACAGTTTCGGCTCGCAGGTCGGCAAGGCGATCAAGCAGGCGCGCATGCAGGTCCAGTCGCTGCTTGGCGCGGCCCACGACAGCGAAATCGTGTTCAATTCCTGCGGCACCGAGTCCGACGCGACGGCCATTCTCTCGGCGCTGAAAGCCAATCCCGAACGGCGGACGGTGATCACCACGATGGTCGAGCATCCGGCGATCCTGAGCCTGTGCGCCTACCTCGAGAAGGAGGACTACACCGTGCATCGCCTGCGCGTCGACCGCAAGGGACGGCTCGACCTCGACGAATACCGGTCGCTGCTCAACGAGCGCGTGGCGATCGTGTCGGCGATGTGGGCGAACAATGAAACGGGAACCCTCTTTCCGGTCGAGGAAATGGCCGAGATGGCGCACGCGAAAGGCATCCTTTTCCACACCGACGCCGTGCAGGCCGTCGGCAAGGTCGCCATCGATCTCAAGAGCACGAAGATCGACATGCTCTCGTTGTCCGGTCACAAGCTGCACGCGCCGAAAGGCATCGGCGTGTTGTATGTGCGCCGCAATACCCGCTTCCGCCCCCTCCTGCGCGGCGGCCACCAGGAGCGTGGGCGTCGCGCCGGCACCGAGAACTCGGCGTCGATCATCGGCCTCGGCGTTGCCTGCGAGCTTGCCCAGGAGCATCTGGTGGCCGAGAACACGACCGTCAAGCGCCTGCGTGACCGCCTCGAGCGAGGGATTCTCGGCAGCGTCAGGAACGCCTTCGTCAATGGCGACACGCTCTACCGTCTGCCCAATACGGCGAGCATCGCCTTCGAGTATGTCGAAGGCGAGGGCATTCTCCTGCTCCTCAACCAGCTCGGTATTGCCGCGTCTTCCGGCTCAGCCTGCACCTCGGGCTCGCTGGAGCCGTCGCATGTGATGCGCGCGATGGCCATCCCTTATACCGCGGCACACGGGACGATTCGCTTCTCGCTTTCGCGCTACAACACCGAAGAGGAAGTGGACCGCGTCATCGCCGCCGTACCGCCGGTGATCGCGAAGTTGAGGAAGCTCTCCCCTTACTGGAGCGGTGACGGACCGGCCGCGAATCCGGAGCAGGCCTTCCAGCCGGAATACGCCTGACCGGATTCTTGTGTCACTGGTGTGCTACATTGGGCGTGTGTTGAATCCCGCCCGGCGCTTTCCATGAGCACCACGACCATCCGTATTCCCGACGACCTGAAGGCCCGCGTTGCTGCAGCAGCGGGGCGTGCGGGCACAACCCCCCACAACTTCATCCTCGAAGCGATTGCCGAAAAGGCCGAGCAGGCCGAGCGTCGTGCGGAATTCGATGCCGAGGCGGAGGAGCGGTATACCCGCATCGTCGAGTCCGGCAAGACCATCCCGTGGAGCGAAATGCGCAGCTACCTTGAGGGCCGCGTAGCCGGCAAGGCGGCGAAACCCCCGTCAGTACGCAAGCTGACGAAGTAGCGGTGTCCCGCATCGAGCTGGCGCCCGAGGTTCGGGAGGATTTCGCCCGGATTCTCGATCACCTCGATCAGTATCTGGTCGACAATCCTGCTGCGCGGATACACGAGATCGTCGAGGCCATCGGCGTGCTTGAAACGAACCCCCTGATCGGTCGCCCTGCCGACAGCGGAAAGCGGGAACTGGTGATCGGTCGCAGGACGCATGGGTATGTGGCGCTGTATCGCTACGTCGCCGAAATCGACACTGTCTTCGTGCTGGCGATACGCGCGTAGCGTGAAGCCAGTTTCGGGCGGGAGTGACGAAGTCGGGGCGATTCGCCAGGTGGGCTCGGCGCGAATCGGATTCCTCGGTTTCTGCATAACATGGAGCCACTTTAGCCGACGTCACGTGACCCGAGGTGGACCATCGCAGATTCGGACGTGGTCCCACTGTTGCTTTCCCCTGTGAGCAAGTGTCTGTAGATCTTACACTTGCCTTGCCTCGTTTGGCCTTTCTTGTCAATTGGTTACGATGCATAAATGACTGCATGGCATATCACTTGCTGGTCGCTTCCCGCAGCAAATTTTCACCATACTTACCGCCGGCCCCGACTGGATTGTGTCGAGCGATGCCGATCTGCTGGCGATGGGAAGCTGCCAAGGCATATCGACATGACCGCGGCTCAGGCGGTTCAGCAGATCAGTCGATAGACGAAGGGCCGCAGCAGCGGTCCTTCTGACATCGGCAGCTACCCGCCGAAGGCGGGTGGGTGACGGCTCTCGTACAGTTCACGCCCTCGATATCGCGCCGGGTGGCACCCTGACCCGGCAGATCACCCGCGTCTACGACGCCCTCAGCCGCC
>NZ_JAVTWC010000082.1:0-48185 GCF_032229445.1 Tahibacter sp. | reverse complement strand
GCGGGAAATCGTTCGCGCGCAGGGTCATCCGGTGCGCCTTAAGTAAGTGCCATTCAGTCCTGAGTCGTTCAATCGGTATTGGTATGCGAATAACAACCCGTACAGGAATGTGGACCCTGATGGTAGGCAGTCGGATAGAGCATATGGCGCAGCAGTCGGATTAATGTTCCGTAACGATCCTGAAAGAATGCGTATCTGGGCAGGCGGGGAGGCGGCGGCGACAACGGAGGGCAGTCTTGCTGAGCAAGGCGCCGCCATGGGTCAGGCGATCGGCTCTTTCATCGACACTGGAAACTATTCCAAAGAAACTGTTGCAACGCTTGCAGCAACGGTTGTGATTGGCGTCATCACTCGGGGAAAGTCAACGCAAGGTGCCCTGCAGGGTCCGTCTCCCGCCGCAAAGGGGGGACAGTTACCAATAGAGCTTCCTCAGCCCGGTAGTAATCCAATGGGCAACATCGGCAGTCATGCGCCGATGAATAGTCAAAAGGCATTGGAACTTGGCGCAAAGTGGTTGGGAGCAGGCTACAAAGAGATCGGTCCAAAAGGTAGTGGTGTTTTTCAATCTGCGGATGGGGCTCGACAGTTTCGAATGACGGCTGCCGACATTTTAGGCACCCATGGTTCAGATGGCCCACACGTTCACTTCGAAGCGATGGGAGTTCGGGGGAAAGCCGTGGAAAACCTTCATCTCCCAATCAAGGACTAGCCTGTGGAAATTTTGTTGACAGCGACTGTTGGAAAAAAAAGCGTGGCCGAGACAGATCACGTAATAGCAATTCAGTCTCAACCAACTGCTAGCATTGAGATCGTGCGCGACTATGGATTGATTTACCTATTGCGCAAGAATGCACTGGGGGAGCAAACAGCGGATACGTGGCACCCATCCGTAGAAGAGGCAAAAGATCAAGCGTTATTTGAGTTTGGGGTGAGCACAGAGGAATGGTTGGTTGTTACGGATTCCGCTATGTGACCGGAATTTGTATTGGGCAGGGAGCCGTCAACAGCGCGAAACAAGTCGAAACCTGCTGGCTCCATTTGAAGTTTCGGATGACTCGTTGCCACTTTTATCGCGCAAGTAGAGTTATCTCGCGAAAATCTCGCCGCAAGGTAGATGACTACATCTTTGAGCAAGCAATGGGACTATTTCGATGCCCAATGATCAGCTTTCCTGCCGTAGTGTGCGGATCTCAATCGCCCATTCCACAGTGAGGGCATGAAGGGCAGACCCCGCTTTACGGCTTTTGCCCATGTTGTAGAGCCGAGCACGGCTATCAGGATGCATCACCTGCGCGAGCTAGAAAATTCAGCGAACACTGGATCACGTCCGGCGCGCCTCGGGAAAACGAAGGCGAGAAGCCTCGGGGATTGGTGCTTGAAGAACAGTTGGCTCATGTACCGACTGAGTTACTGTAGGAAACTCAGTGTGGCGAAATTGCAGAGCACATAGCTCTACGCGCAGAGAGTCGGCCACTCCGATACGCCAGCCCGGCGACCGACCGCAGCCAACGCCCCACGGCGTCGGCGCGTATGTCAGGCGACCCTGGCCAGACGCCGCCGCAACGGCGCGAGCGCGGCGCTGTGCCGCGCGAGGATGCGCTCGGCCACGGTTTCGCCCGATTCCAGTCCGCCTTCCATGAACCCCTGGTTGTCGGGCGAACAGTGCTCGCCGGCAAAGTGCAGGTTTCCACCCGGTGTGGCGATGTGCTCGCGCAGGCCGGTCCAATCGCCCGGACCGAAGCAGGCATAGCTGCCCTGGGTCCACGGATGGCTGGGCCAGTGGAAGCGGGCTTCCCGCGCCGCGCCGCGCGACGCGGCGACGCCGGGCCAGACCGCGTCGAGGGACGCCGCGGCCCTGTCGGCCTGGAACTTCGGCGAGCCCTGGCCGATGTCGAGCCCGTGCCGGCCGCCGGTGAAATTGGTCAGGATGCTGGCCGCGCCGGCCTGCTGGCGACTGGTTTCCCAGGTGGTCTGCAGGCCCCGGTCGCACATCAGGCTGCCGTTGCCAATGCGGTTCTCGCGCCAGACGCGCCGCTCGAATCCGATCATGAGTTTCGCATTCGTGCCGTAGCGCAGCCGCGCGATCGCGTCGCGCTGGGCCGCGGGCAGTTCCACGTCCAGGCGCACCTGGCGCAGGGTCGTGAACGGCAGCGCGAGGACGACCTGTGCCGCGCGCACCTGCGTACTTGCGCCGCCGCGGCGCAGCGACAGCACATAGCGGCCGTCGTCGGACTGGCCCAGCGCCTCGAGCACCGTGCCGGTCTCGATCGCATCGTCGAGCTTCGCAGCCAGCGCCGACGTCACGAGGTCGTTGCCGCCGCGCACGTGATAGCGCTCGTCGCTGTCACCGAACAGGTGGAATTTATCGGTGCCGGCGTCGATGAAGGTCAGCAGGTTCAGCGCCGACTGCTGGTCGCATTCCAGCCCCATCTCGGTGGTATAGGCCACCTCGAGCAAGGTGCGCAGCCAGCCGCTGACGCCGTTGCGATCGAACCATTGCGCGAGGGTCAGGCGATCCAGCGCATGGACCGCGGGCGCGCTGCCGCTGCCGATGTCCGCATCGCCGATCACGGCCTGGTCGCGCGCGATCAGTGCCGCCACCGGCGCGAACGCCTGCAGCACTTCGTGCTCGCTGCGCAGACGGCCGTCGAAGTACCAGCCGTCTTCCAGCCCCGGTGTTTCTGCACCGATGAGGTCATCGAGCGTCAGTCCAAGTTCCGCCGCCAGCTTGTGCATACGCACGTGGCCGCTGTCGATGAGCTCTCCACCAAGTTCGCAGACCTGCCCGTCGGCGAAGTGGTCGCGCAGGCTCAGCATGCGGCCGCCACAACGGTTCTGCGCCTCGATGATGCGCACGGCCACGCCGGCCTGGCGCAAACGCCATCCGGCAGACAGCCCGGCGATGCCGGCACCGACGATGACGACGTCGCCGCCATCCGCCGCGCGTGGCGCCACGCGGGCACACGAAGCAACGGCAAGTGCCGAGGCGGCGATCACGCCCTGCTGCAGGAAGCGTCGCCGCGCCGCGCGCTGCGCATCGGCGCGCTGCAACGCTTCATCGAGCGGTTCGCCGCGCGCGGCAGCGGTGCGGGCAATGGCAAAGCTGCGCGCGAAAAGGCGCGCGAGTGGCGTGCGGGACATGCGAAGCGTCCTCTCCGGGAGTGCACGATGTATACCGGATTTGCTGGCATATCGCAGCCGTCCGCGCATCAGCGCGAGCCCAGCGTGATGCGCCGCAGCGGCCGGCCGACCAGATCGAGGAATTCGCCGAACACGTGCTCGGCGCGCTGCTCCATCGCGGCGGTCTCGCGCGCCGTGCGGGCTCGAATCGTCTCCGGATCCTGTACCAGCCCGGCCGCCTCGAGTTCGTCCCGGTAAGCCGGCGTGGACAGCCAGCGTTCGATCAGCGCCTGGTTTGCTTCGAGGTGGAACTGGAACCCGTAGGCGTTGCTGCCGTAGCGGAACGCCTGGTTGGGGCAGACCGAGCTTCGGGCCAGAAGCTGCGCCCGGGCCGGAATTTCAAATGTGTAGTTGTGCCATTGGAACAGCGGCGCTTGCGCACCCAGCGGCGCGAGTACCGGGTCGGCCTGCCCGGCCGCCGTCGTGACGACGTCGTACCAGCCGATCTCGGCCTCGCGCTGGCGCCGTATCGGCGCGCCGAGCACATGGGCCAGCAGCTGCGCGCCGAGGCAGATGCCGAGCACCGGCTTTTCCTGCTTCAGCGCGGCCTCGATCGTGCGCATCTCGGTCAGCAGGTGCTCGCGGTGCGCATGGTCTTCGACGTTCATCGGACCGCCGAGCACGATCAGGCCGCGATAGCGGTCGATGGACGGTTGCGCGTCCGGATGACGCTCGAAGTTGACGAACTTGATGCGGTGGCCGCGGCGGCGGATCAGGCGATCCAACGTACCCAGCGGTTCTGCCGCGACATGCTGGAAGACGAGAAGTCGGGACATGGTGGGCTGCGTTGCGTGTGGCCGTCAGGGTAAACCAGGCCAGCCGCGAAAATGACGCATATGGCGGACCGCTATACCGGCACCGTCATGCCCGGCTGGCTCAGCTCGACGCGGCAGCGGAAGCGCTCGCGTAGCTTGTCGGCCAGCGCTTCGCGCGCGATGTCCTCTCCGTGCACGAGATAGACTGGCGCACGCGCGCCGATGTGGCCGTACCAGTCGAGCAGGCCCGCCTGGTCCGCATGCGCCGACAACCCACCGACCGTATGGCGGTGCGCGTGCACGTCGATCCAGTCGCCGAACAGCTTCACGCGCTTGACGCCGTCGACGAGCAGCCGCCCCAGTGTGCCCTGTGCCTGGTAGCCGACGAACAGGATGTGCGCGTTATGTCGGCCGAGGTTCTGGCGCAGGTGATGGCGGATACGTCCGCCGTTGCACATGCCCGACCCGGCGATGATCACGGCGCCGCCCGGATGCTGGTTGATCGCCTGCGATTCGGCGACCGATACGGTCACGCGCAGATTGGGCAGGCGCAGCGGATTCGGCCGGTGCGCCCACAGCGCGCGCGCGTCTTCGTCGAACAGGTCTTCGTGCCGCTCGTAGACTTCGAGCACCTTGCCGGCCATGGGACTGTCGAGAAAGATCTGGAAGCGGTCCATGTTCCAGTCGTCATGGTGCTCGGCCATCCAGTACAGCAGTTCCTGACTGCGCCCGACCGCGAACGCCGGAATCACGACATTGCCGCCGGTATTCAGCGCTGCGGCAAAGATGCGGCCGAGTTCGGCGACGGTATCGCTGCGCGAGCGGTGCAGGCGATTGCCGTAGGTGGATTCCATGAGCACGATGTCGGCGTGGTCGATCCGTGCCGGATCGCGCAGGATCGGCGTGCCGCGCGGACCGATGTCGCCGGAGAAGACGAGCTTGCGACCGCCGGGCTGCCAGATCTCCACGACCGCCGAACCCAGGATGTGGCCCGCGTCGCGCAGGCGCAGCAGTACGCCCGGCACGATTTCCAGTTCGCTGTCGTAGGGCAGCGGATGCAGACGCTCGAGCGCAGCCTGCGCGTCGGCACGGGTATACAGAGGCTGCTGTGGCTTGAGTCCCTGCTGCAGGCGCTTGAGGTTGTCGCGGACGATGTCGCTTTCGGCGATCGAGGCGGCGTCTTCGAGCATGATGCGACTCAGATCCGCCGTCGCCGCCTGCGCGTAGATCGGTCCGCGGAAGCCCCGCTTGACCAGCAGCGGCACACGCCCAATGTGGTCGATGTGGGCGTGGCTTAGCACCAGTGCGTCGATGCGCTGCGGATCGAACGGAAACGGTTCGGCGTTGCGCCGCTCGGTTTCCTCATCGCCCTGGATCATGCCGCAGTCGATCAGGATCTGGCGTTCGCCGACGCGCAGCAGATGCGACGAACCGGTCACCTCGCCGTTGGCACCGCAGAACTGGACCTGCATGGCGACTCCGTGGCAATGAATCCGCACCGATTATGCCTGCGTCCGCTGCGTGCACAGCGGACACGAGCGCAGCAGGCAAGCCCGCCTGGCCCTGAGTCGCGGCGGGCGGCGTCCAAACCTTTGACACTGTAAGATGCTGGGTTTCGTGCCTAATCTGGACGATCCCAGCCGTGCTCCGGAATTTCCGCATGAACCTGCGTTGCGCCGCGCCGCGTCTGGCGGCCCTGGTCCTGGCCCTGTCTACCACGCTCGCCTCAGCGCGGACGAATGAGCGTGGTCTCGACCTGCGCAATTTCGACACCACGACCAGCGCCTGCAGCGATTTTTTCCAGTACGCCAATGGCGGCTGGCTGGCGAGCAACCCGATTCCACCCGAGTACAGCCAGTGGAGCCTCGACAACGAGATCCAGCAGCGCAACGAGGACGTGCTGCACGAGGTGCTCAGGGCCGCGGCGGCGAACCCGGGCAAGCCCGGCAGCGCCACGCAGAAGATCGGCGATTTCTTCGCGAGCGCCATGGACGAAGCCGCGATCGAGAAGGCCGGCGCCACGCCGCTCGCGGCCGACCTCGCGCGCATTGCCGCGCTTCAGAGCAATGCCGACATCGCGCCGCTGTTGCGCGAGTGGCACGCGCAGGGCACCCAGGTGCTGTTCGATTTCGGCCCCGAATCGGACATGAAGAACGCCGGACAAGTGATCGGCTATGCCACACAGGGCGGACTCGGCCTGCCGGACCGCGAGTACTACTTTCGCGTCGATGCAAAATCCAAGGCACTGCTGCAGCAGTATCAGGACTATGTCGCCACGCTGCTGCGCCTGACCGGCGATGCGAAGGCCAGCGACAACGCGAAGCATGTGCTCGCGCTGGAAACGCGCCTGGCGAAGGACTCGCTGGATCCGCTCGCGCTGCGCGATCCGAACAATTTCTATCACATCCACAGCGTCGCCGAAGCCGATGCGAAGACGCCGCATTTTTCCTGGGCGAAGTATTTCGACGCGCTCGGCCGCGACGACATCAGGAAGTTCTCGCTGGCCCAGCCGCAGTTCTTCGCCGCGATGGACAAGGCGCTCGCCGACGTGCCCCTGGCGCAGTGGCAGTCGTACCTGCGCTTCCACATCGCCGACGGCGCAGCCGCGTATCTGTCCCGCGATTTCGTCGACGCGCAGTTCGCGTTCCGCGCCAGGACCCTGCGCGGCGTGGAAGTGCTCAAGCCGCGCTGGCGCCGCGCGCTGGACGCGACCAACGCGGCGCTCGGCGAGGCGGTAGGCGAGATCTACGTTGCCCGCGTATTTCCGCCAGCGTCCAAGGCCGGTGCCGAGCAGCTAGTGGAAAATCTCAAGAAAGCCCTGCGCGTGCGCATCGGCAAGCTCGAATGGATGGATGCGGCGACCAAGCAGGCCGCCTACGCCAAGCTCGATACGCTCGTCAGCAAGATCGGTTATCCGGACCACTGGCGCGACTATTCCGGACTGACCATCGCTCGCGGCGACTACTACGCGAATGCGCAAGCCGCCAGCCGCTTCGAGGCCCGGCGCCTGTACGCCAAGATCGGCAAGCCGGTGGACCGCAGCGAGTGGGAAATGACGCCACAGACCGTCAACGCCTACTACAACCCGCTGCAGAACGAGATCGTGTTCCCGGCCGCGCAGCTGCTGCCGCCGTACTTCGACGCGAAGATGGACGACGCGGTCAACTATGGCGGCATCGGCTCGGTCATTGGTCACGAGCTGCTGCACGGCTTCGACGACCAGGGCAGCCAGTTCGATGCCAAGGGCAACCTCGCGAACTGGTGGAGCGAAAAAGACCGCGCTCAGTTCGACGCGCGCACCGACACGCTGGTCAAGCAGTTCGACGCTTTCATCGCCGTCGACGCACTGGCGATCCAGGGCAAGCTCACGCTCGGCGAGAACATCGCCGACCTCGGCGGCCTGCAGGTTTCCTGGGACGCGTTCCAGATCGCGCGGGCCGGCAAGACCGATGCGCCCATTGACGGCCTGAGTCCGGCACAGCGCTTCTTCCTCGCCTTCGCCCAGGCCTGGCGCACGGCACAGCGGCCCGAGGCGCTGCGCCTGCAGGTGCAGTCCAACGTGCACGCGCCGGCCAAATGGCGCGTGCTCGGCCCAGTCGCCAACCTGCCTGAGTTCGCCGCGGCGTTTTCGTGCAAGAACGGAGACCCCATGGCACGCGATGCGAAGCAGCGCGTCGTGATCTGGTAAATGTCACGTCTGATGCAAAAATCCACCGCCAGTTTTTCAAATATCTCGCAATAGCGGGAACAGCGCCAAAGAGGCAATTCATGAACAACCGCCTGATCAAACCGCTCGTGCTGGCCATCGGCCTCGCCTGCGCCACCCTCTCGTCCGCCGCGACGGTCGAACTGACCCGCGGCATCGACACCAAGCAGTTCGATACGCAGCGCAATGTCTGCGACGACCTGTTCGGCTATGTCAACGCGACCTGGCTCAAGGCCAACGCGATCCCCAGCGACCGTTCGACCTGGGGCAGTTTCGAGCAGCTCGATGAAGCGTCGATCCACGCCACCCACGATCTCGCGCAGGCCGCCGCCAAGAACCTCGCTTCCCTTGCACCCGCTTCCATCGAGGCGAAGATCGGCGCGTTCTACCAGAGCGGCATCGACGCCGCCGCCGCGAACAAGGCCGGCGTCACGCCGATCGCCGACTGGCTCAAGCGCGTCGACAGCCTGAAATCGCCCGAAGAAGTCGTTGCGTTCGTGCATGACACGCATGCGGCGGGCCTGGGCCTGCTGTTCAATTTCGGCGGCGAAGCCGACTTCAAGAACTCGTCGATGGAAATCGCCTACGCCTTCCAGGGCGGCCTGGGTCTGCCCGAGCGCGCGTACTACCTCGAAGAAGGCAAGGACGGCAGCTACAAGAAGATCCGCGAGGCTTACGTCGCCTACATCGCACAGGTGCTCGAGCTGGCCGGTACGGCCAAGGCCGAAGCGACGAGTCAGGCCACAACCGTGCTCGCGTTCGAGACGCGCCTGGCCAAGGCATCGCTCGCGCCGGTCGAGCTGCGTTCGCCGGAAAACCAGTACAACTTCGTTTCGCTCGACGAAGCGCAGAAGCAGAACCCGCACTTCGGCTGGAACAAGTTCTTCGCCAGCCAGAACCTGTCCGACAGCAAGGGCTTCTCGCTGTCGCAACCGAAGTTCTTCGCCGAAGTCGACACGATGATCGAGCAGACGCCGATCGCCGACTGGCGCGCCTACCTGCGCTTCAAGACCATTGACGGCGCCGCGCCGTATCTCAACGACGCCCTGGCCGAGGCCCATTTCGGATTCCATGGCAAGACGCTGCGCGGGCAGCAGGAAAACCAGCCGCGCTGGAAGCGCGTCCTCGAATCCGTCGAGAACGGCATGGGCATGGCGATGGGCCAGCTCTATGTCGAGAAGAATTTTCCACCCGAAGCCAAGCAACGCGCGCAGCAGCTCGTCGACAACCTGCGTCAGGCGACAAAGGCGCGGCTGGAAAAGCTCGACTGGATGGGCGCGGACACGAAGAAGAAGGCGTTGGAGAAGTGGGCCTCGTTCACGCCCAAGATCGGCTACCCGGAAGAGTGGCGCAAGTGGGACGGCCTGACGGTCAAGCCCGACAACTACTTCGCCAATGTCGCCGCCGCGGCCAAGTTCAACAACGACTGGTCGATGGCCAAGATCAACAAGCCCGTCGATCGCCGCGAATGGGGCATGACGCCGCAGACCGTGAACGCCTATTACAACCCGCTGCAGAATGAGATCGTGTTCCCGGCGGCGATCCTGCAGCCTCCGTTCTTCGATCCCAAGGCCGACGACGCGCTGAACTACGGCGGCATCGGTGCGGTCATCGGCCACGAGATCCTGCACGGCTACGACGACGAAGGCAGCAAGTTCGACGCCAAGGGCAACCTCGCCGACTGGTGGACGAAGGAAGACCGCGAGAAGTTCGACGCGCGCACGGCCAAGCTCGTAGAGCAGTTCGACAGCTATGTCGCGATCGAAGGCCTGCACGTCAAGGGCCAGCTGACCCTCGGCGAGAACATCGCCGATCTCGGCGGCCTCACCATGGCTTACGACGCGTTCAAGCTCGCGCAGAGCAAGTCGGCCGATCCGGACGCGAAGATCGACGGCCTGACGCCGGACCAGCGCTTCTTCCTGAACTTCGCCCAGGTCTGGCGCCGCGCGTTCCGCGACGCCGAGCTCAAGCGCCGCCTCAACGTCGATCCGCATGCACCGGCGCAGTTCCGCGCCATCGCCGCGCCGTCCAACCTGCCGGCCTTCGCCCAGGCCTTTGGCTGCAAGAGTGGCGACGCCATGGTGCGCGACGGGGACAAGCAGGTGAAGATCTGGTAACTCTTGACGCACCGCGATGAAGTACAAAGGGCGCCGCAAGGCGCCCTTTTCTATTGCTACTGATTTTGCAGTGTTCCCGCTTCTCGCACGGTTTAGAAAGCGAGTCAAAAATGAAACCAGACGCCTTCACTAGTGTTGGTTTAGACGCCCCCATCAACATGCTCGCGACACCGATTTTCGCGATGGACCGCTTTGGAACCCCGTCGCTGTCAGGATCAGCCTTCGTCCTAGCGCCTGGCCTAGCGATCACAGCTCGCCACGTCCTCGAACACTTCATTGGAGAACTTTGCCCAACAAGAGAAAATCCTGCGCAAGGGCCTCTAGAGGTGGATATTTTCGGAACGCTACTTCAACCTGACGGCGTCCATTTAGGCGTCAAAGTAATGGAGTACCGTTCCTGCACTGACGCCGACGTCTGCTTACTGCTACTTGGTGGCCCTCCAGAACTTCACGCTCGCATCCGGTGGGCCAAACCAACAATTTCATTCTCACCCCCCAAAGTCGACGATCGCATCACCGCTTACGGTTTTCCTCGGACGCAAATGAAAGATGTCTCAGTAGCTGATAAAAAATTGAGCGCAACCCTAAAAATTAGTCCAAGCTTCGGCCAAGGCAGAGTAGTCACCGTGCATGCCATGAAGCGTGATTCGGCAATGCTGCCATTCCCCTGTTTTCAAATAGACGCACCAGTAGATGGCGGCATGAGCGGCGGACCAAGCATTCATCAAGCGACTGGTTCAATCTGCGGAGCGATCTCTAGCTCCCTGGATTGCGCTGCAGATTCTGATGAGTTTGTATCGTATGGCTCATCATTGTGGCCATTGCTCGGCCTTGAGGTTGATCTCTTACTCGCCGACGGCCCCTACCGGGGCACGATACACGACCTCTGCAGGCGCGGGGTTGTCACTAGTAATGACTGGTCGCATTTTTCAGTGTCTAGGCTCGGCGACAGATTCCGAGTGGAGTTAGTTCGCTAAGCCAATCTGCTATCAGCTTTCATATTCATTTTCCTTGATAAGGCCAAGGAAGATGCACAGAAACTGGTAGCCAACGTCTGCTGATTTCTGCAAGTTTTCGTCATCGGATTGGCGAGGCCGCCAAGACGCCTCGCCAGACTTTGTCAGTCCACGATGATATGCGGCACGAAGCGTGACGTGTCGCGCGTGATCAGTGTCGTGTCCTCGCGAATGCCGATGCCGGCGGCGCGGTCGGCGACGACCCAGCTGCCGATGACGGCGTAGTTGCCGTCGAACTGCGGCAGAGGGTGCGCGGCCTGGCGGATCCACGACGAATCGTCGTAAGGGCCAGCGGCCACATGCTGGCTGCCGTCGGCGAGGATCACGGTCACGTTCGCGCCTTCGCGCGAATACAACGGCTTTCTGACCCAGCCCGGCGCGAGCGCTTCGCTGGTTGCGGTCTCGAAATACGCTTCGAGCAGGTTCGGATGACCGCGGTGCTTTTGCCACAGCAGCGGCAATATGCCCTTGTTGCTCAGCAGGGTCTTCCACGGCGGCTCGATCAGCCGGATGCCCGAGCGCGGCAGCGCCGGGCCGAAGCGCTCGGCGAACAGGAACTCCAGCGGATAGAGCTTGAACAGCGACTCGATGACGTAGTCCTCGAGATCGGTGAAGCGGCTGTCGGTCGAAAGCCCGATGTCCTCGATCGCGATGGAGCGCGTCGTGACGCCGGCCTGCTCGGCACAGTCGCGCAGGTACTCGATGGTGCCCTGGTCTTCGAGCGAGTCGCGCACGGCGGAAAAGTACAGCGGCTTGGCCAGGTCCGGCGCCATCGTCGCGAAGGTTTCGACGAGCAGGTCCTGCAGCAGGTTGTACTGGTCGGCCGCGTCGGGCAGCTGGCCGCGCGCCTTCTGCTGGTCGAGCCATACCCATTGAAAAAACGCCGCTTCATACAACGCGGTGGGCGTGTCGTAGTTGAGCTCGAACAGCTTGGCTGGTCCCTTGCCGTCATAGGCCAGGTCCATGCGTCCGTACAGGTGCGGCTCGCCGCGGCGCCAGGATTCGGCGATCCAGTCGCGGTAGTCGGCCGGCACCGCAAGCTGGTCCATCATCTCCTCGCTCGCGACGATCTCGCCGACGAGGCCCATGGCCATCTCGTGCAGCTCGGTCGTCGGATCCTCGAGATCCTCCTCGATCTGCCGGAGCGAAAACGCGTAGTAGGCGCTCTCGTCCCAGTACGGCTCGCCGTCGATGGTGTGGAAGCGGAAACCGAATCCGGTTGCGGTCTCGCGCCAGTCGGAACGTTCCTGGATCGCTATGCGGCGCACCGTCAGCTTCCCGAGGAGCCGCCCCAGCCGCCCTTGGCGCTGGAGGACGAGCCGAAGCCGGAGCGCGACATGGTCACCGCACGCGCTGGCGGTTCCATCGAACTGCGCGAGACAGTGGCATTGCCTGTCGTGCGCGAGACCTGCTGTCCGCCGGAATTGACGTAGCCGCCGCTGGAGTCGTAGCTGGTGCGCGAATAGTACAAAGGCTGTGATTGGTAATAGTTCGGCCGGCCCGCGTAGTAGCCCAGCGCATAGGCGGCCATCAGCGGGATGTACTGGATGCCGGCGCCCTGGTTCACGCTCTGGCATTTGCTCGCGCCGAAATCGGTTTCGCAATCGGCCTGCGAGGTATAGCGCGGCGCGACGCGTTCGTGCTCGGACTTGGCGTGGTCGAACGCAGCCTTGCACTGGTCTTCGGTCAGGCGTGCCGCAGCCACGCATTCGGTGGCGTCCTTGTACAGGACGGCTTCTTCCTGCGCTTCGCAGGCGGTCAGCAGCACGGGCGCGGCGCCCATGAGCAGCAGGCGGACGGTGGGGGATCGTTTCATGGCGCTGGCCCTCAGTAGGTCATGCTGGCCGAGTTGACCAGACCGACGGAGATCGCGACGGCCGCGGAGTAGATGCCGGCGGCGCGTTCGTCGCGCGCGATGCGGCCGGGCAGATCGGAGATGACGATGCGCACGGCGAAGAATGCGAACAGTTGCACGATCAGCGCGACGACACCCCAGAGCACGCAGTCGAGCAGGCTGACCGCATGCGATATCGCCGCATGCAGCGGCAGTGCGAAGCCGATCAGCGCGCCGCCGAATGCGATCGCCGCAGCCGGCTTGTTCTCCTTGATCAGCGCGAATTCCGCGTGCGGCGTCAGGCGCACGTAGACCAGGCAGAACAGGACGATCAACCCCGCACCGATCGCGAAATAGGACAGGAAGGCCGGCACGCCATTTAGGTAGCGCAGAATCGAATCGGTCATGACTAGCTCCTTTCAGGTGACGGTGAGGTCGGCCTGGCTCACGTCCACGCCGACCGAGAAGGTGATGCAATATTCGTTCGGGCCGTAGTCTTCGGCACTGACGAGCACATATTCATAGCGATCGAGTCCAGGCACGAGACGCTGGTACAGCATCGCATAGTGGGTCAGTTCGTAGTCCGGTTCGCGGAAGTCCTTGTTGTAGACCTTTTCGTCGAACACGACCGGCGGCGCCCAGTCACCCGTGACGCCTTCGCCCCAGACGCGATCGTAGCGCTGGCCGTTGACGTCCAGTTGCGCCGCACCGATCTGCGAACCGCGCTTGACCCAGTCGTTGAACGCGGTTTGGTTCGGCGGATTGACGGTCTCGTGGAAAACGAACAGCTTGACGTCGTCCATCTGGCCCGCCGTGGTGCTGACCTGCACGAATGCGTCATCGGTGAGGTAGTAGCGATGCAGGCGTGATCCGCCACCGAGTTCAACCTCGCCCCAGGCCTCGATCAGCTGATTGCCCTCGGGCGCCTCGAACAGCAGGCGGTCGCCAGCGACGCGGAACGGCAGACTGTCCACCGCGACGGCGCCCTTCAGGCGCAGGCCGAGCGGACCGACCGGAGCAATCGCCGGCTCCTCGGGCTTGGATCCGAACATCTTTCCCAACCAGCTCATGGTGTACAGGCTCCCCAATTGATGCGCGCCGGGTCGACGCGCTGATCGGCGATGTAGTACAGCGTCGCGTTGGCGGCGACGCGGTCACTATCGGGCGGGTTGAGGCGCGGTTGCGCACCCACGCCCGCGGTATAGCCGAGCAAGGTCACGCCGAGCTCGTGCTTGAAGACATTGAACAGCTTGCCGTAGCCCAGGCCCTGGCTCTGCGCCGGCACGCGCAGGCTGAACTGCGTCGCGCCGCCGGCGATGGACAGCAGTTCCGCGGCGACGGCGGCACTGCCGGCATCCTGCGCCGCGCGCACCATGACCTCGACATGCAGTGGCAGTACGCATTCGACGGCCGGATAGTGGGCCTTGAGCACGGCGCAGGTTTCACAGCGCTCGAAGGTCACGA
This sequence comes from Tahibacter sp., assembly GCF_032229445.1. NCBI lineage: Bacteria > Pseudomonadati > Pseudomonadota > Gammaproteobacteria > Lysobacterales > Rhodanobacteraceae > Tahibacter > Tahibacter sp. The sequence continues at coordinate 34,113 of NZ_JAVTWC010000082.1, read as the reverse complement.
CGACATGGCCGCGCACCTTGTTCGCGAGTACGGCGAAGGCCGCAGCCAGGGTCTGCTCGTCGCTCGCGGCATTGACGATGATACGGGCCGCGGCGGCGATGCCGGCGCGCTGGTAACAGACCGGGTCGGCCAGCGAGTCGACGCGCACGAAGCGGACGTGCTCGGGCCGCGGATTCTCCATTTCTTCCGACGCGACAAGGACGATGCCCTCGTCGTCGGTAGTGCTGTCCTGGCTCAGAAGATCCAGCATGCGCAAGGTATCGCGTCCCATCCAGCCCACGATGACGGTATGGCCGCTCATGCCGGGATAACTGTGCTTGCCCATGGCCCTGCGCCTCCAGGTATCGATCAATCCGGTGGTTGCCTTGCCGATGAACATGGCGAACAGCGTGACCCCGCCGGGCAGCAACCAGAGCACGGCGATCCAGCGTCCGGCCGGTGTCTGCGGCGAGAGGTCGCCGTAGCCGATCGTGGTCGCGGTAACGACGTAGTAGTAGAACCAGTCGGTGAACGTGACCAGCTTTTCCTCGCCGGCCAGCAGCATCAGTTCCCAACTGACAAGACAGTGCAGCAGCACGATGCCGAACAGTACGCCCCAGCTCATCAGCGCCAGATGCCGGTGGAACGCCCGCATCAGCCGAACCCAGACTGGCATACGCCCTCCCCGTACTCATGCCTGGCTGCGGTTCACGCCCCCGTCCGCCGCAACCTCCCTCGACATACGCCCGCCGGCATGGCCGGCGGGCGCCGTCCGATCAACTGCTCTTGCTGGCCGCACCCGCGTGGTCGAGCTGCGGAACGCCGTCGTGACTGATGGCCTTCGGCGTCGCCGACTCGAAACGCGCGAGGATGGAATCCGCCGAGGATTCACCGGCGACGATGCCGGCCTGGGCAAGACGCCGCTGCAAATCGGTATCTTCACCGGTGGCCTTGGCCATTTCGTCGGCCACTTCGAGCTGCGCGGCACGCTCGGTCTGGCGCAGCTTGATACGCTCCAGTGAGTCCAGCGCGGTGCCGAGCTTCGCACCGGTGCCGGCGCTCTGGGCGGCCAGCGCCGCCTGTGCGCGCTGCACACTTTCGGTGGCCTTGACCGTGTCGATCTGCTGTTTCAGGCGCGTGATCACGGTTTCGGCCTGACGCGAGGCAGTCTGCAGCTTGGTGATACTGGTGTCGTAGTCGCCGATGATCTTGCCTTCGGTCGCGATGTCGGCCTCGATCTGCGCGAGCTTGGTCGCTACCTCTTGCGCAAGACCGCGGTTGTCGCGCGCGAGCGCCTCACGGATGTAGTTGCTGTATTCGGTCTGCTTGGCTTTCTTGTCGTTTAGCTTGTCGTTCGCAATCTTGCGCTGCGCCATGATCTTGGCGAGGTCGTCGCGCGAACGCAGCAGCGCGTTCTGCGCGTCGCGCACTTCCTGATCGAGGATGCGCATCGCGTTGGCGTCGACCACAGCCGTGCCGGCTTCATGCGCGGCGCCGCGGAACAGGGTGATGATCTTGGTCCAGATGGCCATGGGCGGTCACTTCAGATGGTCGGCGAAGGCCTCGGCGGCCTGGATGGTGTTGTCGGCGAGTGCGTGGATTTCCTCCACGACGGCCACCAGCGGCGAGCGACTGGAGAGTTCGCCGAATACGATGTAGAGATCATCGTTGCCGACACTCTGCAGGCCCAGGTTGGACAGCGGGTTGACCGGGTTCAGGCGCAGGCAGGCCTCGTTGAAGGCGTTGCGGTCCTTGACCTGGCTGGCCAGGCACAGCGGCGAGGAAACGAAGATCTGCTCGCCGGACACGGCCAGATGCATGGCCAGATCGCCGTGCTCGTGCATGGCGATGTTGATGGTGGCGTCAACGCCGCCGACAAGGTTGAGCTCTATGCCTTCGAGATCGACGCTCGTATCGGAGCGCAACGCCTCGAACAGCGATTCGGTAGTCCAGGGGGTGTTCACGATGTACCTAGCCTCCTGCGAAAAATCGTGAGTGGTGGCGCTGCTGCCATTGCAACGCGCCAACGTGACAGGAGCGAACACGGGGCCATTCCTGCGCGGCGGCGGCGCGGTGGCTAATCTGACGGCTAACGCGCGCGGGTACAAGTCCCGCGAGTGGGACTTGCGGCGGAACGGCGAGGCTGTCGCGAGGCCGGGCGACGACGTCGCATCAGGAGCGAGGCGCGAGCATTCCACCGGGCCAGCACGGCCGGCACACGAGTGCGCCTGCGCCGGGCCCACATAAAGAAAGCCCGGCTTGCGCCGGGCTTTCAGGTGTTGCCTTGAACGACAGCGCTTACTTCTGCGCTTCGAGTTCGGTGCGGCGGTTACGCGCGCGGCCTTCCTTCGTGTCGTTGGTGTCGATCGGACGCGATTCGCCGTAACCGGTCGGGCCGGACAGACGACCAGCGTCGATGCCGTGCGAGGTCAGGTAGTCATACACGATGCGCGCGCGGCGCTCGGACAGACCCTGGTTGTACTCGTCGGTACCGACGGCATCGGTATGGCCGATGACTTCGACGCGGACGGCCGAGTTGCGCTGCAGCGTGTCGACGGCCTGATCCAGGATTGCGATCGAGTCGGCGGTCGGTTCCTGCAGGGTCGGGCCGATGTTCGACTCACCCTTCTTCGGACGGTCGAACTTGAAGTTCACGCCACGCAGATCGATCGTGACCACGAGCGGGCAACCATCCGGACCGACGTTGGTGCCGGCCGGGGTCGAGGCGCAACGGTCGTCGCAGTTGTTCACGCCGTCCTTGTCGTCGTCCAGGTCGCGGCACGAGGTTTCGTTCGGCTTGACCGGCGGATCGTTACGGACTTCGTTCGGAGCGACGACGCCGTCACCACCACCAAAGTTGATCAGCAGGCCGACGCTGGCGATCGCATCGATGAAGCCGGTGCTGTCGTCGGAGGTGTAGAACTGACGCGAGTTGTTGTCGCGGTCATAGCGGGCAGCGATTTCGGCGCGGAAGGCGAGACGATCGCTGAAGCCGTGCTGGATACCGCCACCGACGGTGAGCATCGGATCCCAGCCATTGACCTTGAACGGGCGCAGGTTGTCGCCCGAGATCGCAGCGTGACGCAGGAAGCCGAGGCCGCCCATCACGTACGGACGCCAGGAGCTGCCGGAATCGCCGAAGAAGTAGCGACCGGCAAAGCCGACGCCGGCATTTTCGAATTCGCGGCCGTCACGGAGCGAGCCGTCTTCGAACTGGGCATTGTTGTGCGTCAGTTCGAAATCGACCGCGAAGTTCGGGGTCGACCAGTAGCCGATGCCGATACCGGTGAACAGCGACGCATCGGTTTCGCGGTCGCTGTCCGGGATCACGGCGCCGATGCGCGGAGCGATGTACCAGTTGCTGTAGTCCTGCGCCTGCGCCGAGCCAATACCGGCCAGTGACAGGGCAATCAGGGCAAACAAGCCATTACGTTTCATTCGGAGTCTCCTCATTGGTGTTATCGCGCGCGTCCACTCCACCCCGTACGGACGCAAAGCTCGTTCACTTTAACAATTAAAAGCGGCGATGGCGTGGCTTAACATTTGGGCCCATTCCTGGGCGGCCGGCAGTCTAGCAAAATCAACGACCTGTAACTACCGCGCTCCCTGCCCGTTCATGCGCCGCTCAGTAGAGTCTTAACAATTCGCGTGTTTATTGCGCAAACGAAGTCACGACGGTGTGAATGGCCCCCAGGCGCAGGGCCCGCGGCAGCGCAGCATGATGCTGCGCTGCGCTGGAGTACGGTGTCGGCTGGTGACACCCCGATTTCTGCGGCAGGCCAGCAATCCATACTCGTGCCCTGGTGACGACCAGGAGCGATGCGGCAGCATGTCGACGGCACGGCGTGACCACGCGCCGAAAGCTCTGAGTGCACGCCCGCAACCGCGACATGCCGGATCCACCGCCCGCACACACCTATGTGAAAGGCTCATTCCCGGGAGCCAGAGGCGAATTCCTGTTTGCGCAGGTCAAAGCCGCTGCTGGTCGACTGCCAACTTTCGCGGTGGATCCGGACCTGCCCGCTTGACCTTGGCCGCGCCAGCCGCTACTTATGCCCGGATCGAAGGGGAGTAGCTCCTCGCGCGCTGATCGTCATCACGGGCTCTCGCCCCGGTCACGCGGCTGTCGTTCGCCGCCCATCCCGGTAACGCAGTGAGCAAGACCTTCGCCGGACACGGCGAAGTCTTGCCTGCGTTTTTTGCGTGTCCTTGTCCCAGCCAGACAACTGACCTACCGGGGTATCCATGGAATTTCTGTCACCCGACTTCTTCACCGCGCTGTTCGCGATCGTCCTCATCGACCTCGTGCTGGCCGGCGACAACGCAATCGTGATCGCGCTCGCCGCCCGCAGCCTGCCCAAGGATCTGCAGAAGAAAGCGATCTTCTGGGGCACGGCCGGTGCGATCATCGTGCGCACGCTGATGACGCTGGTCGTGGTCTGGCTGCTGCACTTCCCGGGACTGATGTTGGCCGGCGGCCTGCTGCTGATCCCGATCGCGATGAAGCTCCTGTCCGAAGACCACCACGACGACGAACACGAGATCAGCCGGGTCAGCGGCTTCTGGGGTGCGATGCGCACCATCATCATCGCTGACGCCCTGATGGGCCTGGACAACGTACTCGGCGTCGCCGGTGCCGCCCACGGCAACGTCGTGCTCGTGGTGATCGGCCTGCTGATCTCGGTACCCATCGTGGTCGGCGGCAGCACCATCATCCTCAAGCTGGTCGACCGCTATCCGATCGTCATCTATATCGGCGCCGGTGCGCTGCTCTGGACCGCAGGCAAGATGATCATGCACGAGAAATTCGTCGCCAACTGGATCGGCGGCCATTTCGCAATCGAACTCGCAGCCTACGCGGTGATCATCGGCGGCGGCCTGGGCTTCGGCTGGCTGCGCGAGAAAGCGCGGCGGGAGAAGCGAAACCGGGCGCGCGAGCTCAAGGCGCGCGAACTCCCGCAGTGAATCGAGGCCGGCGGAAACGCCGGCATTTTTTTCGTTGCCTGCCGACCATCACGCTATGACCGGGCACCGACCTGCGCTGAGTTGCTGTCTCCAGCCATTCCATGCAAGGTGCGCCGAATCTTCCGCACGGCAGACCGCGCATGAGCGACTACCCGCACCTGTTGGCCCCATTGGACCTGGGCTTCACCACGCTGTCGAACCGGGTGCTCATGGGGTCCATGCACACGGGCCTCGAAGACAAGTCCAGCGACTTCGACAAGCTCGCCGTGTATTTCGCCGAACGCGCGCGAGGCGGCGTCGGACTCATCGTCACAGGCGGCATCGCCCCCAGCATCCGCGGCTGGCTCAAGCCGTTCTCCGGCCGCCTGTCCATGCCCTGGCACGTCGCGCGCCATCGCAAGGTGACAGGCGCGGTGCATGCGGAAGGCGGCAAGGTCTGCGTACAGATCCTGCATGCGGGTCGCTACGCCTATCACCCGCTGTCCGTCGCACCGTCGAAGATCAAATCCCCCATCACGCCGTTCACACCCGCCGAACTGTCGTCGCGTGCGGTCGAATCAACGATTCGCGACTTCGTATCCTCGGCGAAGCTCGCCCAGGATGCCGGCTATGACGGCATCGAGATCATGGGTTCCGAGGGGTACCTCATCAATCAGTTCCTGGTCGAGCGCACGAACAAGCGCAGCGATGACTGGGGCGGCACGCCGGAGAAGCGGCGCCGCTTCGCGGTGGAGATCGTCCGCCGCACACGCGCCGCGGTCGGCGCGAATTTCATCATCGTCTATCGCGTCTCGATGCTGGACCTGGTGGAACAGGGCCAGAGCTGGGACGAAGTGATCGCGCTGGCAAAGGACATCGAAGCCGCCGGGGCCACGCTGATCAACACCGGCATCGGCTGGCACGAAGCACGCGTACCCACGATCGTGACGAGCGTGCCTCGCGGCGCATTCACCTGGGTCACGCGCAAGCTGCGCGGCGAAGTGAAGATTCCGCTGATTACGACCAACCGCATCAACATGCCCGACGTGGCCGAGGCCATCCTCGCGCGCGGCGATGCCGACATGGTGTCGATGGCTCGGCCGCTGCTGGCCGATCCGCAGTGGGTCAACAAGGCGCGTGCCGGCAAGGCCGCCTCCATCAATACCTGCATCGCCTGCAATCAGGCCTGCCTCGACCACGTGTTCGAGAACAAGCGCGCGAGCTGCCTGGTGAATCCGCGCGCGTGCTTTGAGACCGAACTCGTCATCACGCCCGCCGTGAAGAAGAAACGCATCGCCGTGGTCGGCGCCGGACCGGCCGGACTCGCCTGCGCAACCACGCTGGCCGAGCGCGGCCACGCGGTCGTGCTCTACGACGCCGCAGCCGACATCGGCGGCCAGTTCAACATGGCCAAGCGCATTCCGGGCAAGGAAGAGTTCTTCGAGACCCTGCGCTATTTCCGCCAGCGCATAGCCGAAACCGGAGTGACGCTGCATCTGAACACGCGCGTCGACGCAGCGGCGTTGCAGCAGGAGAACTTCGACGAGATCGTGTTCGCGACCGGCGTGCATCCGCGCACGCCGTCGATCACCGGCATCGACCATCGCAAGGTCGTGAGCTATTACGACGTGCTCGCTCGCAACAAACCGGTCGGCCTGCACGTCGCACTGATCGGCGCCGGCGGCATCGGTTTCGACGTGGCCGAATTCCTGACCCAGTCGCATCCCTCGCCAACGACCGACATCGCCCGCTGGTCCGAGGAATGGGGCGTCGACATGAGCTATGCCACGCGCGGAGCCGTGACCAAACCGCATCCCGAGCCGTCCGAACGCCAGGTCTGGCTGCTGCAGCGCACGCCGGGAAAGCCCGGCGAGAAGCTCAACAAGACCACCGGCTGGGTTCATCGCGCGGCGCTGAAGGCGAAGAAAGTGAACATGCTCGTCGGCGTGACCTACGAGCGCATCGACGACGCCGGCCTGCACATCCGCATCGGCGAAGCGAGCGAAGTGCTGCCGGTCGACACCGTCGTGCTCTGTGCCGGCCAGGAATCCAACCGCCGCGACTACGACGCTGCGCTCGCGCAAGGACTCAAGGCGCATGTGATCGGCGGCGCCGATGTCGCGGCCGAGCTCGACGCCAAGCGTGCAATTGCGCAAGGCACGCGCCTGGCAGCCAGCCTGTAGCGAACCCGGCAGAGCCGGCCGAGGGCCGGGACGTGCGTCACGTCACGCCCGTGCAGCGACCCGTTTCACTTCCCTGCACCGTAATGCGTATTACGGTGTAGTACTTTTTGATGGGAAGTTGCCATGACAGTCACCGCATCGCGCCAGGCAGGCATCTGCGCCGCCGTCCTCGTCGCGTTCACGACGACCACCGCGTCCGCCGCAGTCGGATCCTGGAGCACCGCCGGCCCGAGCGGCGGCAACGTGACGGCACTCGCCGGCTACGAGGCGTCGCCGTCGACGCTCTGGGTCGCCGGCCGCGGCGGCGTATTCCGCACGACCAGCAACGGCAATTCCTGGACACGCATCGAGATCGGCTTGCCCGAGGCCATATTCTCCGTCGACCTCGTCGCGGCCACCGCGAGCCCGGTGCTGTATCTCGCGACCAGCCAGCAGGTCTACCGCTCCGGCAACGGCGGCGACCTGTGGATTCCCGTCGCCACGCCGGCGCCCGGAACCTATCTCGGCGATATCGCCCTGCGCCGCGGCAGCACGAATGACATCGCCGCCACCAGCTACCAGCAGCTCCATGTCTCGAACAACGGCGGCGGCACCTGGACCACGGCCGGGAGCATCGCGCCGGGCGGTCCGCAGTACAGCGGCATCGAGTACGCCGCCGACGGCACGATCTACGCCGGCCTGTCGTACAGCGATCCCGGCACCTACGCCGGCGCGGTCGTCGTGCGCAGTACCACGGGCGGCGCGAGCTGGGCTGCCACGCCAGCGCAACCCACGGGCCTGGGCGGCATCGACACGTTGATCAGCGCACCCGGCGCACCGCTGCGCCTGTTCGCCAGCAACAGCCTGTCGGTGGCCACCAGCGCCAACGGCGGCACGAGCTGGAGCAACGTCGCGCTGCCGGCGAGCGGCGCGGCCTGCGGCCAGATCACGCGCATCGCCGCGCATCCGACGGCCCCGAACGGCCTCGTCGTCGCCTGCACGGCTCGCGGCCTTCTGGTGACGGCGGACGCGAGCGTGGCGAGCCCAGCCTGGCAGACCTTCGACGCCAGCAACGGCCTCAGCGCCAACGGCACACAGGCACCGCAGATCTCCGCACTCGTGCTGCATCCGAATTTCCCGACCACCGCGCGCATCTGGGCCGGCGCCAGCGACGGTGGCCTGCTCTCGACCAGCAACGGCGGCACCAGCTGGAGTGCGATCAACACCGGTTTCCAGTCGAGCAATATCCGTGCGCTCGCCACACATCCGGTCGACACCGGCGCCACCGCGGTGTTCCTCGCCGGCTATGGCGATTCAGTCACGACCACACAAGCCATCCATAAATCCGATGACAGCGGCGCGAACTGGGCCATTTCCAACAGCGGCCTGAATGCGGAACAGATTCGCAGCATCGCGATCGACCCGACCACGGTCGACACCGATCCGCTGACGGCGGAGAACTTCACGGTCTACGCTTCGGGCCGTTCCGAACGCATTCCCGCCGCGGCGAACAAGGACGGCGGCGTCTATAAAAGCACCGATGCCGGCGCGAGCTGGACGACGATCGACAGCGGCGTCGCGCTCATCGGCGGACGCCCCGACCTCGGCACCGGCCGCACCATTGCGCTCGATCCACGATCCTGCGTCGCACCTCCGGTCAGCGGCCCCTGCGCCATCGGCAGCGGCGGCTTGCGCAAACTGTTCGTCGCCGGCAGCGGCCGCGCTGACCTGACCGCGCCTGGCCTGCCGTACCTGTCGTCGCGCATCTATCGCTCGACCGATGCCGGCGCGACCTGGACCGGCTCCGAAACCGGCCTGCCGCTGCCGCAGGACCTCGGCCCGCCCGGCGCCCAGAACTACGCCTACATGGGCGGCGTCGTGCCGCTCGTGTTCGACCCGTCCAATACGCAGAACCTTTACATCGGCACGTTTCTGAACTGGTCGCCGGACGTCGCCGGCGCCGCACCGCCGACGATCGCCAACGGGGTGTTCAAGTCCAGCGACGGCGGCAGCAGCTGGGTCCATGCGAGCAATGGCCTGCCGCGCTACGCCGGCGCCGGCAGCACGAACTGGAGCGTGCTCGCGCTCGCGATCAACCCGGCCAACCCGCAGATCCTCTACGCCGGTCTGTCCAACCTGTACGGCCCGACGCCCGCGGGCGATGTATACAAAACCACGAATGGCGGGGCGACCTGGAGCCAGGCCTCCGCCGGCATCGCCGGCCAGGACGTGCGCGCGCTGTTCATCGACCCCAACGATCCCAGCGGCGACACGATCTATGCCGGCACCGGCGGTGACGGTGCGAATCCGGGCGGCGTGTACCGCAGTACCAACGGCGGCGCGAGCTGGAACTCGATCAGTCTGGGCCTGCCGGCCGACGCGGCCACGGCATTGGCGATGCCGCGCCGCATGCCCGGTGCGCCCGCGCGCATCCTCGCCGGCACGACGGCCGGTGTGTGGGACTACACCACGCCGAGCGACGACGATGCGGACGGCGCACCGAGCGCGGTCGAGAACGGCATCCTCGCCGGCGACGGCAACGGCGACGGCATCCAGGATTCGACCCAGACCCGCGTCGCCTCGCTGCCGGCCGCGGGTTTCAGCGCACTCGAAGCCGTCAACGGCGGCGGCAGCGCCACGGTCTCGATACAGGGCGGCAGCTGCACCCAGCTCAATGACACGACGACGCTGGCCGCCGCGCTCTATCCGCCCGACGGCATCGCCGGCGCGGCCAGCCATGACACCTACGGGCTGATCAGCTTCTCCGTGCCGTCGTGCGCCGGCGCCACGCTGCGCGTACGCTTCCACAGTGCGACCTTCGGTACCAACTGGAGCTGGCGCAACTACGGTCCGCGCACGCCGGGCGATGCCACGACCTTCGGCTGGTACCGCTTCGCCGGCGCGCGCCAGATCGACGCGCAGACCTGGGAGCTGTCGATCGATGCGCTGCGCCAGGGCAACTACCGCGCCGACGCGAACGACATCCTGTTCGTCGGCGGTCCGGCGCAATCGGCGGAGCTGATCTTCTCCGACGGGTATCAGTAGGCGCGTCGAGGAGCAGCGGTGCTGCGACGAGACGGGCAGCAGCCGCAAGTCGCGCGGACTTCTCGCGACTGAAGAACCAAAAAAGCCGAGGCAGCAATGCCTCGGCTTTTCGTTGTCGCGCAAACCCGCAACCGCGAAGCGGATTCCCGCCGCCAGTGACAGCGCGCCGGGCAACCGCGTCGTGCGCGCGGTCAGCGTTTCTCGATCGGCATGAACTCGCGATCGTCGGGCCCGATGTAGTTCGCGCTCGGGCGGATGATCTTGTTGTCGATGCGCTGCTCGATGATGTGCGCGCTCCAGCCCGAGGTGCGCGCGATCACGAACAGCGGTGTGAACATCGCCGTCGGCACGCCCATCATGTGGTAGCTCGACGCGCTGAACCAGTCGAGGTTGGGGAACATCTTCTTGAGATCCATCATCAGCTGCTCGATGCGCTCGGAGACTTCGAACAGATTGCGGTTGCCACCGGCCTCGCAGAGCTGGCGGCTGATGAACTTGATGATGGGATTGCGCGGATCGCCGATGGTGTAGACCGGGTGGCCGAAGCCGATGATGATTTCCTTTTTCTCCATGCGCGCGCGGATATCCGCTTCGGCCTCATCGGCGCTGCGGTAGCGCGAGATGATGTCCATCGCGACCTCGTTCGCGCCGCCATGCTTGGGACCGCGCAGCGCGCCGATCGCGCCGGTGATGGCGGAATAGAAATCGCTGTTGGTGCCGGCAATGACGCGCGCGGTAAACGTGGAGGCGTTGAATTCGTGCTCGGCGTAGAGGATCAGCGACTGGTCCAGCGCGCGCACATGCAGCTCGCTCGCGGCTTTGCCGTGCAGCAGGTTCAGGAAATGGCCAGCGATGGAATCGTCGTCGGTCTCGGTGTCGATACGGCGGCCGTTGTGGCTGAAGTGGTACCAGTACAGCAGCATGGAGCCGAAGCAGGCCATGAGCCGGTCGGCGATGTCGCGCGCTTCGGAAACGGGATGCGATTCCTTTTCCGGCAGCACGGTACCGAGCACCGACGCGCCGGTGCGCATCACGTCCATCGGATGCGTGGCCGCGGGCAGCAGTTCCAGCGCCGCCTTGACCGGCTGCGGCAGGCCGCGCAGGCGCTTGAGCTTGGTGCGATAGGCGCGCAGCTCCGCATGCGTCGGCAGGTGCTCGTGCACCAGCAGGTGAGCCACTTCCTCGAACGTGGCCTTTTCCGCGAGATCGGCGATGTCGTAGCCGCGGTAGTGCAGATCGTTGCCGCTGCGGCCGACGGTGCAGACCGCGGTATTGCCGGCGGCCACGCCGGACAGGGCCACCGACTTCTTGGCCTTGGGAAGAATTTGCTGAGGCGCTTCGCTCATATGCACTCCGTTAAAGATTTCGGTAAACGTCCGCAGCGCGGCACTTGGGCCGTGCACCAGATCTCCACAACCCCGCTGACGCCCGCTTTGCGGGCCTCAGCCGCCCCCTTGACTCAAGGGGGCTCCAACATCAGGAGCCACTACCGGATCAGGTTTCCACTGATTCCGGCGGTATGCAGGCACGCATTAGTCACTGAATTCTTCCGCCTCGATGCGTTCGCAGCGATCGACGGACTGGTATTCGTTGGCGCCATCGAGTGCGGTGTCGACGACCCAGCATTCCTCTAAAGATTTCGGTAAACGTCCGCAGCATGGCACTTGGGCCTTGCTCCAGATCTCCACAACCTTTGCATGTATCTCGGTAAACGTCCGCAGCATGGCACTTGGGCCGTGCTCCAGATCTCCACAACCTTTGCATGTATCTCGGTAAACGTCCGCAGCATGGCACTTGGGCCGTGCTCCAGATCTCCACAACCCCGCTGACGCCCGCTTCGCGGGCCTCAGCCGCCCCCTTGACTCAAGGGGGCTCCAACATCGATATAAAGAACGCACCTACTCACGTTTTCGCTGATTTCGGCTGTGCGCGCGCTTGCTTCAATCGTTGAATTCTTCCGCTTCGACGCGGTCGCAGCGATCGACCGGGTGATAGGCGTCCTCGCGGTTTTTCGTAGCGCTCTCGGCCACCCAGCATTCGTCGAGCGTCGAGCAGAAGCACACACGCCGTTCCAGTCGCGCCGGCGGCGCGTCTGCAGATCCGCGTCGGGCACCGCGTCGCTCATCTTATTCGCCAGACTTCGCGAACAGCTCGTCGAGCTTGCGCTCGTAGGCGTGGTAGCCGAGGAAGTCGTACAGCGCGTCGCGCGTCTGCATGCCCGGCACGGCAGCCTTCTGCGTGCCGTCGCGGCGCACGGTCTCGTAGAAGTTCAGCGCGGCCTGGTTCATCGCACGGTAGGCGCCGCAGCAGTACAGCACGATGTCCACGCCCGCGCTGCCGAGTTCGGTCGTGGTGAACAGCGGGGTCTGGCCGAACTCGGTGATGTTGGCGAGGATCGGCACCTTCACCGCGTCGCGGAACGTGCGGTACTGGTCCAGCGTGTAGATCGCCTCGGGGAAGATCATGTCAGCGCCGGCCTCGACGCAGGCCTGAGCGCGCTCGATTGCCTTGTCCAGTCCTTCGACCGCAATCGCGTCGGTGCGCGCCATGATGACGAAGCCCTCGTCGTGGCGCGCGTCGACCGCGGCCTTGATGCGGTCGACCATCTCGTCTTTCGGCACGATCGCCTTGCCCGGACGATGGCCGCAGCGCTTGGCGGCGACCTGGTCTTCGATATGCATTGCGCCGGCACCGGCCTTTATCAGCGAGCGCACGGTGCGGGCGATGTTGAATGCACCGCCCCAGCCGGTGTCGACGTCGACGAGCAGCGGCAAGGAACATACGTCAGTGATGCGGCGGATGTCGGTCAGCACGTCTTCCATCGTGCTGATGCCGAGGTCCGGCATGCCCAGCGAGTTCGCCGCCACGCCGCCGCCGGAGAGATAGATCGCCTTGAAGCCGGTGCGCTCGGCCATGCGCGCGGCGTAGGCAGTGATCGTGCCGACGACCTGCAGCGGCTGTTCGGCGGCGACGGCGGCGCGGAAACGGGCGCCGGCACTGAGGTTCTGGCTCATCGGGATCTCCGCTCAAAGAGCGCGATTTTAAGCCAGTTCGGCGTTTTGGGCAGCGTCGGCGCAGCTACTGGCCAAATCGGCACGCAAACGTGCGTTCGGGTTGTCCGGCCAACTGCTCGCTGCGACCGTACCAGCGCGGTCTGCGGGCATACTCGCCTCAGCGCGGAGAAAGCGTCGCCGTTCTGCGTACCGTCAACCACCGCGCCACTCCAGGGTTCCGCCGCCGTGACCACGCCTACCAATACCGGCCCGCAGGACTACTCCCGGCGCAAAGCCCTGTTCCTCGAACTGCACGAGGCCGACGCAGCGCGGCGCCAGGCCGGCCTCGCCGCGCTGGATCAGACCGACGCGGCACTGGCCGCGGAACTGCGTCGCATGCTCGCCGCCGCGGAGACACCCCTGCCCAGCCTCGACCAGACCACACAGGACCTCGCGCCGGCCGAATTCCCGCGCTACCGCTGCCTGCGCGAACTCGGCCGCGGCGGCATGGGCCGGGTGTGGCTGGCCGAACGCAGCGACGGCGCGTTCGTACAGCGCTACGCGCTCAAGCAGCTCGACCGCGAGCGCTGGTCTGACGCCGAGCACGAACGTTTCGTGCGCGAACGCCAGATCCTGGCGGAACTCGACCATCGCCATATCGCCAGCCTCGTCGACGGCGGCAGCGACTCGCGCGGCGCCCCGTTTCTCGTCACCGCCTACGTCGACGGCGCCCGCATCGACGACTGGTGCGAGCAACAGGGTCTCGGCGTACGCGAACGCGTCGCGCTCGTGCGTGATCTGGCCGACGCGATCGCCTGTGCGCACCGGCGCCTCATCGTGCATCGCGACATAAAGCCCGCGAACGTGCTGGTCGGCGGCGACGGCGTGGCCAAGCTGCTCGACTTCGGCATCGCCAAGCTGCTCGACGGCAACAGCGGCACGACGACCGCCGAGGGCGGCAGCCTGATGACCCTGCGTTACGCGGCGCCGGAGCAGGTGCGCGGCGAACGCGTGGGCGTGGGCTGCGATATCTACGCGCTCGGCGTGCTGCTGTATGAACTCGTCGCCGGTACCTCACCGTACGCGCAGAGCCAGGGCGCCGCCGCGCTGACCCAGGCCATCCTGCAGTGCGAGCCCGAGCCGCTGTCGCGGAGCGCCGCGTCGCGCAACCGGGGTGGCATCGATCGCGATCTCGATGCGATCTGTGCGAAGGCACTGCGCAAGCGGCCGGAAGACCGCTATGTATCAGCCGACGCGCTGCGCGACGATCTCGACCGATATCTCGCGCGCGAGCCGGTGCAGGCGCGCCGTGGCGAACGCGGCTACCGCCTGCGCCGCGGACTGCTCCGGCACTGGGTCGCAGGACTCGTCACAGCAGCCGTGCTCGGGCTGATCGGCTATCACGTCTACCGCCTCGATGCGCAGCTCGCGCAGACCCAGCGTGAGCGCGACCGCGCGCGCGCCGTCGGGCGCCTGTTCGCTGACTTGTTCGCGAAGGTGCCGCCGGCGGAGGTTCGCGACGGCGAGATCACGGCGCGGCGGCTGCTCGAGCTGACCAGCCGCAGCCTGCTGGAGCGCAGCGGCGGCGGCGAGGACCGCGACCATCTCGACGGGCTGCTGATCGCCGCGATCGCCGACGCGCAGGAGGCACTCGGCCTCAATACCGATGCCGAGAAGCTCTACGCCGAGGCGACGCGGCGCCTGCGTGCCGCCGGCCCGGAATGGATCTTCGACGCGGCCGACGCGGAATCGAAATGGGGCGGCGTCCTCTACGACCTGCGCCGTGGCGAGGAAGCGCTGGCGATACTCGACGAGGGCCGCGAGCGCCTGCGCCGCGAAGGTGCGCAGGACTCGGTCGCCTTCGTCGACCTCGGTGTCACCTCGGGCCTCGTGCTGCAGCAACTCGGCCGCACGGCGCAAGCGCGCGAGCGCTTCGACGAAGCGCTCGCGGCGCATCCGCCGCCGGATCGCGACGGCACCGACGTGCGGCCCGCGGCACTGACCAACCTCGCCGCGCTGGAGATGCTCGAAGGCAACGGCGCGCGCGCCGAGACGCTGCTGCGCGAAGCCGACCGCCTGATCGACCCGTTGCGCGCGGCCCATCCGTCGCGCGCGCTGAAGGTCCGCCTGAACCTGGCGTGGGTGCTGCGCGACCTGGGACAGCACGCCGAGGCGCGCCGCCTGTTCGACGACGTGCTCGCGCGCGGACGCACGTTCTGGGGCACGCCGCACGGCGACCTCAGTATCACGCTGGCGCAGTTCGCCTCGCTCGAACTCGTCACCGGCAACTACGCTCAGGCGGTCGAGAAGCTGGACGAGGGCATCGCGGGCGAAGCCACACTGTTCGGCCCGACCCATGCGCGCGCACGTGCGCTGAAGGCGCTGCGCTTTGTCGCGCTCGTCGCCAATGGCGACAACGCGCAGGCACGCGCGCAGGCCGCGGAGCTGTTCGCGGATAAACCCGCGAGCGGCACCGCCGCCGCCGCTATCGCGCTGCTAGACTGCCGCGAAACGCCGACGGCAGCGCATCTCACGACGCTGCAGCAATTGGCCGGTGGCAACCACATCGGCCGCAACCAGCGCTGGGCCGCGGCGCTGGTGCAGCAGTGGATGACCGAATGCGCCGCGCTGCAGCCGGGCTAAGCCCTCGGTGAGGCCAACCGGCCGATGCGAAACCATTCCCACCCAACCCTTCGGTCCGTTGCGCGTTCAAGGCAGCCAGAACCATGCGGTTCCAAGCGGCTGCATTTCACCCGCTCGAAGGGGGAGGGCCGATACTCTCGGCACATTTTCACAGGTTCAAAAAGCCGAGATTGCGGCTGCCGAAGTTGGCGAGATTCGGCAGGATGTCGTCGATGCCGGTTTCGCCCAAGCCGAACCAGCGCGCCAGCGTCGCGGCATACTGGTCGACCGACAGGGTCGGGATCAGCTGGCCGTAACCCGCGTCATCGGGATTGCCGTTCTGCGCGAGCGACGGCATGCGGCCGTAGAAGCGCCTGCCGCGCACCGCGCCGCCGACGACGAAGTGATGGCCGCCCCAGCCGTGGTCCGTGCCGTCGCCGTTGATCGAAACGGTACGGCCGAAATCCGACGCGGTGAATGCGGTCACGTTGCCGGGCAGCGCCAGCTCGACCGTCGCGTCGTAGAACGCCTTGAGGCTCTGCGAGAGATCGGCGAGCAGCTGCGGATGCACGCTGGCCTGGCTGCCGTGGGTATCGAAGCCGCCGAGGCTGACGAAGAAGATCTGCCGCCGCAGGTTGAGCGCGTTACGCGCCTTGATCAGCCGCGCGACCATGCGCAGCTGCCGCCCCAGGCGCGAGTTCGGGAACGCCGTCGTCACGTCGCCCGCACTGTTGAGCGCCGCACCGATGGCCTGGTAGTTGGCGATGGAGCTGTTCGTCGCGCGCGCGTAGCTGCGCTCGAAAACATGCGCCTGCGTGCCCTCCTGGCGCAGCGCGTTGAACGCGGCGACGCCGGCTTCGTTGCCCCAGGCATCGAGATAGCCGATCTCCTCGACGCCGTAGGAACTCATGACGTACTGGTTGACCACGTCGCCGCGCTGGAACAGCGCCTGGCTTTCCAGCGACACGAGCATCGACTGGTTCTGGTTCGGATTGCCGGCGTGCATCAGGTCGGCGATGCGCCCGCCCCAGCCCGCGGCATTGCCGTCGTCGGGACGCGAGGTCTGCCAGATATTGGCCTGGTCCTCGTGCGAGAACAGTTGCGGCGGCAGGGCGACGGTGCCTTGCTGGTAGGCCTGCTGCGTCGTCGGCCGGATCAGCGTGCCGACGTTCGCGACGATACCGGCCTGGCCGCCGTTGAACAGGCCCGCGAGTGCGCTCATCTGCGGGTGCAGGCCGTACAGCGCGCCGTCACCGGGCAGACCGTCAGCCAGCGGATCGACCGCGATGAGATCGCCCAGCGGCACGGTAAGCGCACCGCGTGAGGCGGCGTAGACCGCGTGATGCGTCGTATCCCGCGGCACGATGGTGTTGAAGCTGTCGTTGCCGCCGTGCAGGAAGACGCAGACCAGCGCCTTGTAGTCCGGGAAGATCGTACCGCTGCCGGCGGCCATGGCCGCGTCGAGCAGGCCCAGGCTGCCGAGCGCGGAGTACGCGCCGACGCCGCCGAGTGCGCCATGCGCGCAGCCGCGCAGGAAATCACGACGATTCAGTCTCATCTGCGCGTCCTCACTTCTGGATCGAGTATTCGGGCGAGTTCAGCACCAGGTACAGCGCATGCTGCACCCGGTCGCGCCCACCGTTGCCGTTGGCCAGCGCGGTGAGGCGCGTGACGAGGACATCGCGCATGAACGGCGACATCTGTCCCGACATCAGCAGCAGGTTCAGGCGCTCGACCAGCGCCGCCGGGTCGGCCGCGAGTGGGTTCAGCGTTGCGCCGTAGTCCATCAGCAGCGCGTTGGGTTCCTGCGCATAGCTGTATGTGCTGCCGATGTAGAAGTAAAAAATGCGCCAGTCCAGATCGTTCGGCGTCGCCACGAGCATGGTGTCGGTCGCGATCTGGAATTCCGGACTGAACAGGCCGAGGTCGCGGATCTCGCCGGGCTGCTGGAACGTCGGCCGGAAGAAATTGAATACGCTCGGCGAACGCAGCGGCGCCTGGCCGTACCACTCGGCCGGATCGATCGACAGGTTGATGCGGCCGTTGACCGAGCGCGGTGCGGTGATGCGCCAGAGCTGCACGAGCTTGAGCATCGGCTCGCGCAGCTTGCCGTAGCGGTCCGCATTCGCGCCGGAAAATCCGTAGCGCGCTTCCGGGTCGAGCAGGATAGCCTTGACCACTGCACGCAGGTCGCCGCGCACGCCGGCGCCGTTGTCGGCGAACACGGCAGAGATCCGCGCGATGTAGGCCGGACTCGGATTGCTCGTGACGAGGCGCTGGATCAGCAGCCGTCCAATGAACGGGCCGACGTTCGGATGCCTCGCGATATTGTCGAGCGCGATCGCGAGTTCCTGCGGCGCCGTGCCACCGGGCTGCAGCAGACCGCCGCTCGGCTGCGCGTTCGGATACACCAGCAGCTGCTTGGCCGTGGTCGAGTCGTGATACGCCTCGAACGGCAGCATCGGATCGCGCACCGCGGAGGAGTCGGGGTTGTGGTAGTCGCCGACGCAGTCGGGATACTCCGCGGTCGAGCAGTCGTTGAAATTCCAGCCAGTGAAGACGTGGGCGAAACCGCGCACCGTGTTCTGGTTGTACGTCGGCACCGGTTGCCCGCCGGCCAGCACGGGACTGCCGTCGGCGTTGAGCTGCTTGAGGCCGATCGAGAACAGCTGCAGCACTTCGCGCGCGTAGTTCTCGTCGGGGCGGATGTTCAGTGTCGCGTCGGGCCTGCGGTTGCCGACCATGGACAGGTACACGCCCATGGCCGGATGCAGCGTCACGTCTTCGAGCAGGGTGCGATAGCTGCCGAACGCGTTGCGCGCAAGCATGTCGTACCAGCTCGCGGTCGACCAGGCCTGCAGCAGCAGGCCGGGATTCTGGTCCGATACGACGAAGATTTCCGAAAGGGCCAACGCGACGCGCTGGCGCAACTGATCCTTGTGTACGCGCGGCGGGTTGCTCGGGTCGTACAGGCCGATGGAATTGATCAGCCAGGCCTCGAGGCGCTGCTGCTGGTAGACGCCGGCCTGCGCACCGGCCCAGTCGAGGAAGGGCTGCTGGTACGACGGCGTCTCGGCGAACTGTTCGGCGAACCAGGTTTCGTAGCCGACCGCGCGCAGATGCTGGATATCCGCCAGCGTCGCTCCATACGTGGCCTGATTCAGGAACCGCGCCGCTTCGGCATCGCTGAACGGGCCGGCATTGGGTGCCTCGAAACCGTGACGCCAGACCGCATCCGGTTTGTGGCTCAGCCCCTGCGCCTGCGCCAGCGGCGCGGCGAGACAGAACACAGTGGCGCACAGCCCGTGCAGCCAGCGCCAGCGAACCGCGGTGGATTCCGTATCCATTTCTTTCCCCGTTTGTCCGAACGACAGGTAGCGCAACGACGCCGCCCGCCACTAGCGAACAGCACGAATGCGCAGGCCTTCACAGTTCCCGAAAATTTCCCGACCGGCGGTCGCGCGACGCAGGCTAGCGACAGTCGTGGCCACCGACGCGTGAGGGCGCGCACACTCGCATCAGGGTCGCGACGGCCGGTCCGTTCGGTGCGATCAGTGGTTCAGCGCGGGGCCTTGCCGCCGGGACGCGGGGACGGCCTGGATTTCGCACCCGCGCGGTTGCGCGAGCCGGGTTTCTGCGCCGCCTTCTCGCGCTGGCGCGAGATCGCTTCTTCGGCCGTTGCCGCGCGCGTGCGCGCGGCCGGCTTGCCCGGCGGCGGCGCCCACAGGGCGAAATCGAGATTGCGCTCCCAGCCGAACTCGTCGAGCGAGACACAGCCGCGTTCCACGCGCACGCCTTCTTCGATCAGCCGCGCCCGCTGTTCGCGGTAGGCCCTGGACTGCGGCGGAAATGCAATACGACCATCGGAACGCAGCACGCGGAACCACGGCAGTTCGACGCCATCGGGCGTATTGCCCAGCACCTTGCCGATCATGCGCGCGCGTCCGGGCAGGCCCGCGCGTGCCGCCACTTCGCCGTAACTGCTGACCTGGCCGGGCGGAATACGCGCGACCACGGCACGAATCGCCGCCGCGGCCTCTTCGCCGACGCGGGTCACGGCGACGGACCCGGCCTTGGCTGTCAAGTCTTGTTTCGCCATCCGCTTGCCCCCATCGCGCCACTTCGCCGCTGCCGGCACGGTAGCATACGGCCCATTCCCTACCCGGAGATTCATCCATGCACAGCTTCGAGCAGATCCGCTCGCACATCAGCGCCAGGCATCAGCTGCGCATCAACGATCCGTACCTGATCTGCTTTGACCTGCTGCTCGAAGGCGGCAGCCGCCACCAGGGCATCTATCTGTCGGAGCTCGATCACGAGGACGGGCGCAAGTTCCTGCGCATCTCCACACCGATCGGCCCGCTGACCGGCATGGACGCCAAGCGCTGCCTGCGCTTCAACTGGGAGCAGCGCGTGGGCTTCCTCGCCGTCAGCGATCTCGATGGCTCGCCGTATCTGCAGCTGTGCGAAAACCGTCCCTACGAAAATCTCGTCGTCGAGGAAATCGATCTGCTGATCAGCGAAATGGGGCCGCTCGGCGATCGCATGGAGCAGTCCATCTCCGCTGGCGGCGACGCGTTCTGATCGCAGAGACGGCCGCGGCCGCATTGCCGCCGCACCGGCCGTCACCACAGAATCGGGCTTCCTACCGCGGAGCCCGTCCATGAAAGCCGGATTCGTCGCTGCACTTATCGCACTCGCCGTCGTCGCGCCTGCCCAGGGCAAGACCCTGGCGCTGGTCGGCGGGACACTGGTAGACGGCTCGCTGCGCGATCCTATCGCCGACAGCGTCGTCATCGTCGACAACGAACGCATCGTCGCGGTCGGGCGCGAAGGCGAGATCGCGATACCGGCCGGCGCCGAAATCGTCTCCACCGAAGGCATGACCGTGCTCCCCGGCCTGTGGGACATGCATGTCCACCTGATGATCAACGGGCACGCCGACTACGCCCACTGGGACAAGGTCTACATCGACCGTTTCCGCGACGTCATCATGCCGGCGTCGGCGAAACAGTTGCTGCACGCCGGCGTGACCGGCGCGCGCGATCTCGGCGCGCCGCTGGGCGATTCGATCGCCGTGCGCGACGCGATCCGGCGCGGCGCGATCGAAGGGCCGACGCTGTTCGTCTCCGGGCCATTCATCCAGAAAAAACCGTATCCGGGCACCGAGGCGTTCCGCTGGGGCGTGGACTCGCCGGCCGACGCGCGCGCCAAGGTCAAGCGCCTCGCCGATGCGGGCGTGGACGTGATCAAGCTCATCGACCAGGACCAGATGAGCGAAGCCGAAGTCGCCGCCGTCATCGACGAAGCGCACAAGCACGGCAAGCCCGTCGTCGCGCATGCGCACCGTCCCGAGGAAATCCGCCGCGCGCTCAAGTACGGTGCGGACTGCCTCGAGCACACCGGCCTCGCGGCCGCGCCGCGCTATCCCGACGACGTCATGGAAGCGCTGCGCGAGCGCACCGCCAACATGTCGCTGGGACCGCTGTTCTGGACCCCGACCATCGAAGGCCTGTACAACTTTCCCTATGTGGTAAAAAACCACGAGCACATCGACGACACGCGCTGGCACGAAGGCCTGCCGGCGGACATCGTCGCCGACATCCGCGGCTCGCTGACCCACCCCGAGCGCATCGCCTATTTCCAGCAGACACCGCAACGCTGGCCGACGCTGTCGACCAAGTTCGCCCAGCTGCGCGAGAACGGCGTGCTGCTGCTCGTCGGCACCGACTCGGGCATCCCGATGAAGTTCCACAGCGACAGCACCTGGCACGAACTCGAAGTCTGGGTGAACCGCCTCGGCGTTCCGGCGATCGACGCGATCCGCGCGGCGACGTACTGGCCCGCCGTGGCCATGAAGGCCGACAAGGACTACGGCTCCATCGCCGAAGGCAAGTACGCCGACATCATCGCCGTACGCGGCGACGTGCTGCGGCATATCGCATTGCTGCAGAACGTCGACATGGTGTTCAAGCATGGCAAGCGGGTGAAGTGAGATCTCGCGGCGTGTGGTTCAGACGGCACCGCGAACGCCATTGAACGCTCAACGCACCGCGCGAATGCCGTCGACGAGGCGCAATATCCCGAGCGGATTGGCCTCCTGCAGCGCCGCCGGCAGCAACGCATCCGGCACGTTCTGGTAGCACACGCGCCGCGCGAAGCGTTCGATCGCGGCGGTGCCGACCGACGTGCTGCGAGCGTCGGAGCTGGCCGGATACGGTCCGCCGTGCACCATTGCGGCGCTGACTTCGACACCCGTCGGCACGCCGTTCATGAGCACGCGGCCGGCGACGTTCGTCAGCGTTTCTATCAGCGCTGCCGCAGCCGTTTCGTCATCGGTGTCAGCCAGCAGCGTGGCGGTCAGCTGGCCCGGCAGTGCCGCGGCAAGCTCGCGCATCTGCGCGGCGTCGCGCACGCGCACGATAAGGCTGGTCGGGCCGAATACCTCTTCCTGCAGCGCGACGTCGGCGATGAAGCGTTCCGCGTCCGTTTCGAACAGGTTCGGTTGCGCCGTGCCTGCGGCTTGCGCCGGCGCCACCAGCGCCGAGACACCATCGTGGCGTCCCAACTGTCCCGCCCCCTCCGCGTGGCGCCGCGCAATGCCGGCGGTCAGCATGGCGGCCGCCGTTGACGCCGCGAAGCGTTCGCGCAGCCGGTCGCGCAGGTCGTCGCCGTCGGGACCGGCCGGAATCACGATGACGCCGGGGCTGGTGCAGAACTGGCCGACCCCCTGCAGCACCGAGGCGTGCAGTTGGTTCGCAATGGCGTCCGCGCGCGCGGACAGCGCCGCGGACAGCACGAACACCGGATTGATGCTGCCCATTTCGGCGAAGACCGGGATTGGATGCGCGCGTGCCGCGGCGATGTCCATCAGCGCACGGCCACCCCCGGTCGAACCGGTGAACGCGACCGCGCGGACCAGTGGATGACGCACGAGCGCGGCACCGGCCTCGTGCCCCGCATCGAACAGCAGCGAAAACGTACCGGCCGGAAACCCGCAGCGCGCGACTGCCGCGGCGATCGCGACGCCGGCGCGTTCACTCGTCGCCGGATGCGCCGGGTGCGCCTTGACGATGACGGCGCAGCCCGCGGCGAGCGCACTGGCGGTGTCGCCGCCGGCGACCGAGAACGCGAGCGGGAAATTGCTGGCGCCGAACACGACGACCGGGCCGATCGGCCGCAGCACCGAACGCAGATCGGGCTTCGCCAGCGGCTGCCGCTGGGGATCCGCATGATCGATGCGCGCGTCGATCCAGCTGCCTTCGTCGACGAGATCAGCGAACAGGCGCAGTTGTCCCGTCGTGCGCCCGAGTTCACCGCCCGCGCGCGCCGACGGCAATGCGGTTTCCAGCGGCACGAGGCGTTCGAAATCGGCGCGCGCATCCTCGAGTTCCTCGGCGATCGCGCGCAGCAAGGCCGCACGCTCGGCGCCGCTGCGGCGCGCGAGATCGGCGCTGGCTGCTGCGGCCAGCCGCACGGCCTCCTCGATCTCCTGCGCGCTTGCGCTGTGGTAGGCGGGCTGCAGCGATTCGCCGGTGGCCGGATTCACGCCGTGGAATGCAGCGCCGCCGACGCCGCCGCGTGAGGTGCCGATGAGCGAGAGGCCTTGGAGCTTAATCGTGGACATTTATCGATTCCGATGTTTTTCCAATCAACACAGTAAGCCAAGTTGCGAAACCCCAAGCCACGATAGCCTCTCCCCCGAGCAAGCTCGGAGGAGAGGGAGCTTCACACCACCGGCTTTTCGCGCAGCGCCTTGCGGATCACCGCGAGCGCCTCGTCGCGCTCGGCGCCGACGAGTTCCAAGCGCGGCGGGCGCACACGCTCGTTGCCCATGCCGGCTTCCTGCTGGATCAGCTTGATCAGTTGCACGAACTTCACCACCGTATCCAGGCGCAGCAGCGGCAGGTGCCAGCGGTACAGCGCCTGCGCCTCGTCCCAGCGGCCGGCCTTGGCCAGTTCGAACTGGATGACCGATTCCCTGGGCAGTGCGTTGACGGTGCCAGCCACCCAGAACTCCGCGCCGGCGGCCACGCCTTCGCAGACCATGTCGTCGAGGCCGACACCGACGCGCACGCGCGCGCCGAGCAGCGCGACCAGCGCGGTCACGCGGCGCGAGTCGCCGCTGGACTCTTTCACCGCCTGCAGGTTGCCGTGCTCGGCGGCGAGTTCGGCGACCTGCGCCGCGCTGAAATCCGTCTTGTATGCCGGCGGGTTGTTGTACAGCATGCACGGCAGCGTGGTCGCAGACATGACCGCGGCGACGTGCGCCTTCATCTCGCGCCAGTCGCTGGAATACACATACGGTGGCAGCACCATGAGGCCGCCGCAGCCCGCGTCGGCGCTGGCGCGCGCCAGGCGCACCGCTTCGTCGGTCGACAGCGCGGCGATGCCCGGGATCACGGGCACGCGGCCGGCGGCCGCCTCGACGCAGGTGCGGATCAGCGCGACCTTCTCGTCGAACGACAGGGTCGCGCCCTCGCCGAGCGAACCGCATGGAATGATGCCGTTGCAGCCGTTGTCGATGAGCCAGCGCACATGCTGCGCGACGAAGGCGTGGTCGATCGCGAGGTCGGCGTCGAAGGGAGTGGTGATCGCAGGCAGTACGCCGTGCCAGATGGTGCTCATGGAGATTCCTGTGGATTTTCTTCGGTAGGGGAAGCGGTGAAACACGAAAGGGGTACCGGTGCCAGCGGCGGACGCGGCGTCGCCGCATCCCAGCCGAACAGGAACGCGCCGGCCGTGCCGCAGATGCGGCCCTGGCAGTGGCCCATGCCCAGGCGCGTCTGTAGCCGCGCGTCGCGCTGGCTGCGGCAGGCCTGCGCGGCGCCGTAGCACACGTTCTCGCAGCGGCACAGCACGGTGTCGGCCGCGGCGAGCTGGCGCAGTTCGTCGCGCAGCGCGAAGTGATGATTGAGCGAACGCGCGAAATGTTCGCTGCGCGTTCGCGCACGACGCAGGCCGAACGAAAGCCGGGCGCTGCCGGCGGCGGCGCGGCCGGCGATTTCACCCTGGATCAGCGCCTGGTCGACGCCGCCGATGCCACAGGCCTCGCCGGCGAAAAAGATCCCGGCCACGCTGCTGTGCTGGTGCTCGTCGACCACGACCGCGCCGTCGGCGAGGGTGCAGCCGAGCAGCTGCGCGATCTCGATGTTCGGCACGAGGCCGAAGCCCACCGCCAGTGCGTCGCAGTCGAGGCGCTCGCTGTAGCGGCCGATGCGCAGGCGCACGCTGCGCAATTGCTCGTCGCCGTCGGCACGTTCGACCCAGGCGTTGCAGCGATACGGCACGCCGGCGAGGCGCAGGCGCAGCGCGGCGGCCTGGGCCAGCTTGGCCGGATGACGCGCCAGACGCGTCGCAAAACGCGCGAGATCCGTAGCGGCGGCCTGTTCGGCCACCCGCAGCACCTGCGCGCCAGCGGCACGCAGGCTACTTGCCGCGGCGAGCAGCAGCGGACCGCTGCCGGCGACGACGACGCGCTTGCCAGCGACCGGCCAGCCGTTCTTGACCAGAACCTGCAGTCCACCGGCGCCGAACACACCGGGCAGCGTCCAGCCCGGGAACGGCAGCAGGCGCTCTCGCGCGCCGGTGGCGACGATAAGGCGCTCGCAGCGCACGCGCAGTGGCCCGTCGGGACTGTCGAACACGGCCAGACCCGGCGCAGCGAAATCGACCAGGCGCAGGCCGTACCGGCACTCCACCGGCGACTGGCGCAGCGCGGCGATCCAGCGGCGCGATTGGCTATTTGTCGGTTTGTTCCATTGTCCACGCCAGACCTGCCCTCCGGGCTCGGCCTGCATGTCGACGAGCAGCGCGCGCGCGCCGGCACGCTCGGCGCTGACCGCGGCGGCGATGCCGGCCGGGCCGGCGCCGATGACGAGGATCTCGGTGCGCAGTTCACGCATCGCAGCCAATCTCCATGCCGTCGGCGATGCGCGTGAGACAGCCCAGCCGCTCGACGCCGTCGATGCGCACGCGGCATTCGAAGCAGATACCCATGCCGCAGCACGCCGCGCGCGGCGCGCCATCGAGCGCCTGACGCGTCGCGCTGCGGCCCGCATGGCACAGCGCCGCGGCGACCGAGCAGCCGGCGGGCACCGAAACCTCGACACCATCGACGCGGATGCGCACCTCAGCCGGCATGGGCCAGTTCCGCATCGGCCGCAAACCGCGCCGGCGCGTAGGGCCGCGCGTCGAACGGCAGCGGCTGATCGAGCAGCTGCGCTGCGAGCAGGTCCGCCGTGCCGAGTGCCGTGGTCACGCCGAGGCCTTCATGGCCGCAGGCCAGCCACACGCCGGGCCGCGCCGGCCAGGCGCCGATCAGCGGGCGGTGATCCGGCGTCGTCGGACGGAAACCGGTCCAGGCGCGCAGCGCGGTCATGCGGGCCAGCGCCGGCAGAAATTCCTGTGCGCGCGCGACCAGGCGCGTGAGCAGCCGCGGCGTGATGCCGCAGTTATGGTCGTCGAACTGGCGCGTGGAACCGAGCAGCAGCTGGCCCGTCGGCCGCGGCTGCACATTGAACGCGACCGATTCGCCGTCGCCGCCGTGGGCGCTCTGCATATAGCCCAGTTCCACGAGCTGATGATTGACCGCCGGCTGCGCGCGCGTCGTGATCAGCAGGTGTCCCTTACGCTTGCGCACCGGCACGCCGGCGAGAAGTTCGGGCACGGCACAGCCGTTGGCGACGATGACATGACGCGCGCGCAGGCGGCTGCCGTCGGCGAGCAGCACGTCGCCGTCGCCGATCGCGCGCACCTCGACGCCGCAGCGCACCTGCGCACCGGCCGCGACGGCGCGCTGCGCCAGCCAGGCTGCAGCGACCGGCGGGTACACCACCGCGTCGGCGACGACGCGCAGTCCACCGGCCAGGCCCGGCGCGAGCGCCGGTTCCAGCAACGCGAGCTGCGCCGGCGAGACGAGTTCGCTATCGACGCCCGCGCTGGCGAGGCGCTCGCGCTTGCGCGCGGCCTCGCCCATCTCGGCGGCGTCGCGCGCGATCCACAGGGTGCCGGTGCGGCGGTAGTCCGCCGTCGTCGGCAGCTGCGGCGCGAGTTCGTGCCAGCGCGCGCAGGAATACGCCGACAGCGACAGTTCGGCCGCATCGTCGTCGAGCACGACGAGATGCCCCATCGAGGCCGCGGTTGCCACGCCGCCGAGCACGTCGCGTTCGAGCAGGCAGATCGCGAGGCCGGCGCGCGCCAGTCGCTCGGCGATCGCACAGCCGACGATGCCGCCGCCGACGATGATCGCGTCGAGGTTCAATCGAAGCCCCAGGCGAACGGATCGGCCGCGTCGAACAGCAGGGTCGAATCGGCGACCACGTGGGCACGGCCGCTGATCAGCGGCAGGATGTTCTGTGCGTCGATGCGCCGGTAGCGCGCCTGGAATTCACTGCCGATGACGCTTTGCTGGCGCCACACCACATCCGGCGCGAGTTTGCCGTCGGCCGCAAGACAGGCCAGCTTCGCGCTGGTGCCGGTGCCGCAGGGCGAACGGTCGTAGGCCAGGCCCGGACAAAGTACAAAATTGCGCGAATCCACGCCGGGGTCGAACGAGTCCGCGACCAGCTCCACATGATCGATCTCGCCGCCGTCGCGACCGCGGATGCCGGCCTGGTCCAGCGCGCGGCGTATCGCGACGCTGCAGTCCAGCAGCGCCGGGATGTTGTCGCGCTCGATCGTCAGGCCGTGGTCGTCGACGAGGAAGAACCAGTTGCCGCCCCAGGCGACATCGCCATGCAGGCGACCGTGGCCCGGCACATCCAGCGTGACGCCTGCGGCGTGGCGATAGCTCGGCACGTTCGCGACGGTCACGAGACCGTCGGTGGCCAGTTCCACCGCAACCACGCCGACCGGCGTTTCGAGCTGGAAGCGGCCGGGTCCGAGGCGGCCGAGATGGCGCAGCGTCTCGACCACGCCGATGCTGCCGTGTCCGCACATGCCGAGATAGCCAACGTTGTTGAAGAACACGACGCCGGCGAGGCAGTCCTCGCGTGTCGCCGGCAGCAGATAGGCACCAACCAGAACATCCGAACCGCGCGGTTCGCAGACGATCGCGCGGCGCCAGCGATCCTGTTCGCGCTGCAGCCAGTCGCGCGCCGCGACCGGGTCGCGTCCGCCGAGGTCAGGCCCACCCGCGACCACGACACGGGTCGGCTCACCGCCGGTATGGGAATCGATGACGCGGGTCTGGCTCATGCGCAGGAACGATAGGGAAGAGCCCGCATGCTAACCAAGCCGCCGCGATTCAGATTGGCGCATCGCCTTGCACGCGTGGCACGAATCGCACAATTGGTCTGCGCCGGCGCAGGTTCGACTAAAGTCATAAGGGCGGGTTTTCACAAGGATGAATGCGGTGACCCCGCGCTGCAGACATGTGACGCCAAGACCGGGAAAACGTTCATGCCGCTGCCGATGCGCGTACTTGCGCGACGCACTGACCGATCCCTTGTTGCCGTATTTGACAAAGAGAAAAAGCCGCAGCGCCAGGCGCTGCGGCTTGGGAACATCTATTAGCTTACGTCGCAGCGGCATCTAGTCCCAGCTCGTCGCCACCTGCACGCCGCCGAATGAACTGGTGCGCGGCTTGAGCATGACGTAGTGCCATCCGGCGGCCGGCGTGGCCACGGTGACGGTCTCGTCGTTGCCGACCAGACGCGGCGCCTGGTCGAAGACGGTATCCGTCGGCCAGTTGCCGGCGCGGACATAGATATCCGCATCGCCGCTGCCGCCGGTCATGCGGAACTTCAGATTGCTTCGACCCGCCGGCAGATTGAGGATCAGATAGACGCGGTCCTGCGCCGCGGCGGCGGACAGGTTGCTGCGCTTGCAGCCGTTGTCGAGCTGACGCACGTCCGTCAGCGTGCACTCGGGCACGACGCTCGGATCGGTACCGAAACCGTCGGCGAAGATCGCGTCGGGCTGGCCGCCGTTGCAGACCGTCGTGTCCCCGTTGTGCGCGGCGAAGCAGACCAGCCACGCGCGGAACTCGGCGTTGTAGGCCGTGCGGATCGGGTCGAGCCAACCCTGATAGCCCGGACTGTAGTTGCCAGGGCGCGATACCACGTACAGGCTCGTGATCTTGTCGCGGTGGCGTTCGAACATGAAGCGCGTGGCGAGATAGCCCCACTGGTAGGTGCGCGCGTAGTCGGTGCTGTATTCGGTGTCGAACAGCTGCGCCAGCGTGAACGTGTCCGGGTTGCCGGCCTCGTCGATGGCATCGTCGTAGCGTAGGTTGCGGTACGAGTACGACAGGTACTCCGCAAACCCTTCGATGTACCAGATCGTCGAGTACGGCGCGTCCATCGGCAGCGCACCGAAGCCGCCGTGCCAGTTGAAGCGGCCGTCGAGGTAATGGATGTACTCGTGGGTCAGGTTCCATACCTGGAAGTCCGGCCGCAGCCACTCGGCCTCATAGGCGAGGAAGCGTGCCTGGTTGCCCGGCTGCGACGGATCGCCTTCGAGATAGACGCCGCCGTTGTTGGTGTCGTTGCCGAAGATGACGCCGGAATAGGTCTCGTAGTCGCTGCTCGAATGGAAGATCACCATTTCCAGGCGCGCATTGAAATCGTCCGGCACCGGCGTGTTGCCGGTCTGCGACTGGGCGTGGAAATAGCCTTCTTCCGCGCCGACGATGCTGCAGACCTGATCGAGCTGCGTGGCCGTCAGCGCCTGGCTGCGCACGCGCAGGGTCGCGCTGCAGTCGCGCGCGTTGGCCAGCGGCAGCACCTGGTTCTCGAGGTCCTGGGCAAAGCTGCACAAGCCAAAATAGCTGCAGTGGGCATTGTCGTAGTAGTCCACGACGCTGGCGATGCGCACGTAGATGCCGCCGCCCGGTCCGCCGATCGTGAACTGGTCGAGCACCGACTTGATCTTGGGATGAGCAAGATTGTGAAAGGCCGTCGCGCTGTATTGGCTGAAGCGGCCGAGTTCGCCCGCGGCATTCATCAGCAGGTATTCGCGGTCACTGCCGACATCAGCCGCGCGGTTGTCATTGATGAAGCTCACGAGCGTATCGAGCACACCGCTGCCGCTGCCCTGCACCAGCGTCTGGAATGCCGGATCATAGTGGCCGCGGAACAGCACCGTGAACACGCTGTTGGTTGCGGCCGTCATGTTCCCCAGGCTGGACCAGGCCGGGCCGTAGCGATCGAGGATGCCGCGCACGGTGCCCAGCTGCTGCGCGTTCTCGCCGGCGCTGTCGATCAGGGTGACGAATTCGGACAGCACTTCGCCATGCGCATCGCTGACGTCCTGGAAGTGGCTGCTCGCGACAAAGGCGTTCAGGGCCGGACGGATGGCGTTCGTGAACGCCGTGCCATAGGCGCCGACATCGGGCTGGTTGTAGTACTCGACAAACAGTCCCGCGCGCAGGAACAGCACGAGTTCCAGCATGTGGTTGCTGTTGTCGCCCGGATAACTCGCCGCATCGGCCTGCATCGCGTTGGCGATGGTGATCATCTTGCTTTCGGCGAAGATCTGCCCGGCCGTGGTGCCGGTCACGTCGAACAGGCCGCCGCTGTAGAAGCAGGATTCGTCGGCCGCGCGCACCGCCGCGACGAGCGCCGCGCCGCTCACGCTGGCGAAACCAGCGATATTGCAGGTGCCGCGCGGCGCGCGCAGTGCCTGCGGCGCGTCATAGGACTGGAACAGGTGGTCGCGCGTGGACGGCAGCGGCGCGCGCCGGTCCCAGTCGACGCGGTGAATCTGGATATGCGCCGAGGGACTGACCTCCACCGCGCGGGCGGCGGCCGGTCCTGGCAGCGGAATCTGCGGGCGCGCGTTGGCACCCAGGGGCAAGGCGGCAAGGACCAGGCACGCGGCCAGTCCTGTGCCGGCTTGCAAAAGCCGGACAAACGAATACATTGGTTTCTCCCCGAACATCGTCTTGTGTGGACAACACTGCACGAGACCGGTGTTCCGGAGGCGGGCGCGCTGCAACGCGTTCGCCTCCACCCTGTCTCCTGCTGACGACGATGCTAGGTTTCGGCGACGATGATGGTCTAGCCGTATACCGGCATAGGCACGACACAATCCGCACAAACCACGCAGACGCCCGTCACAGAGCAAATATCGACGAGCGATTCGCCAGGGGGAGCAATGAACAACGAACTTGCACGCTGGCGCGAAGCCTTCATGGCACGCGTCGCCTCGCCGTGGTACGTCGAAACGCTGTTCGACCGACTGCCCGACATCGTGTTCTCGGTGAAGGACAAGCAAGGACGCTACGTGTCGATGAGCGAAGCCTCGGTCGTGCGCTGCGGACTCAAGCGCAAGCAGGACGCGATCGGCAAGACCGCGTTCGACCTGTTTCCGCGTCCGATGGCCGAGCGCTACGCGCGCCAGGACGAGCGTCTGTTCAACACCGGCCGGCCCATCGTCGACAACCTCGACCTGACCGTGTATCGCGATGGCAGCGCAGGCTGGTGCCTGACGACGAAGGAACCGCTGTACGACGCGCAGGGCCGCGTCATCGGTCTGGCCTGCATTTCCAAGGACCTCATCGAGCCCAGCCGCGCCGGACTCATCGACACGGGCTTTGCGGAAACCGTCGACTACATGCTCGAGAACTACGACCAGCCGCTGCGCATGGAAGACCTGGCACGTCGCGCCGGCATTTCGCAGGCGCAGTTCGAGCGGCGCATGAAGAAAATCTTCCACCTTTCCGCAGGCCAGTACCTGATCAAGTCGCGCATCGATCACGCTGCGCGCCTGCTAGCGTCCACGCCGCTGCCGATCGCGGAGATCGCCCAGCACGCGGGGTTTTCCGACCAGAGCGCGCTGTCGCGGCAGTTCCGCCAGGTCACGGGTTTCGCGCCGCGGCAGTACCGGCAGCTGATGCGGCCGACCAGCGATGAATGATGCGCTGCCGGAGCCTGCGTCTCGTCGCGTAACGAGTGAAGGGAAGTGAGAAATGAGAAATGACTGGCAGCGTGCCGCGTGCCTCTACTGTTCTCCCACTTCGCTCAACGCATTGCTGCCTCGTTGAACAGATGTGAGAAAGGAATAACAACGTGCCGCGCGTCTATACTCGTTTCTCACTGCTCTCCCCTCTTTCCCGCCGCAAGGCCGTCCACCACGCGAGTCTGCATGCTCCTGTTCCGACTGATCGGTCCGCTGCTGTTGCTACTCGCGGCCGTCGTGCCGGCGCGCGCAGGCGGACTGCTGGTATTCGCCGCGTCCAGCATGAAACCCGCGCTCGACGAGATCGTCGCCTTGCCCGAGACGAAGGCGATCGCCGGGATCACGATCAGCTACGGCGCGAGTTCCGCGCTCGCGCGACAGATCGAGGCGGGCGCGCCGGCGGACGTGTTCATCTCCGCCGACCTGGAATGGATGGACTGGCTGCAGCAGCGCGACCATATCGCCGCAGCGACGCGTTTCGTACTCGCACGCAATGAACTCGTGCTGGTCGCGCCGGCCGCGTCGAAGCTCGAATTCACGCTCGACGCGAAGACTGATCTGCGCGGCGCGCTCGGCGATTCGCGCCTGGCGCTGGCCGAACCCGGCAGCGTGCCGGCCGGCAAGTACGCCAAGGCTTCATTCGAAAAACTCGGCCTTTGGCCACAGGTCGAGACACGCTACGTCGCGACCGAGAACGTGCGCGCTGCGCTGGCGCTCGCGACGCGCGGCGAAGCACCGCTCGCTGCGGTGTATCGCTCCGATGCGGTGTCCGAGCCTGGCGTACGGGTCGTGGCGGCGTTTCCGGCCAGCAGCCATCCGCCCATCTCCTATCCGGCTGCGGCACTGAAAGACCGGGACAGCGCGGCGACGAAACAATGGCTCGCACTGCTGCAAGGCCCTGAGGCGCGGACGATCCTGCGGCGCTGGGGTTTCCGCGACGCCGCGTCGGATTGACAGCCGGTGCTGAGCGCGGCGGAAAGCACGGCGCTGGCGATCAGTCTCAAGGTCGCGCTGCTCAGCATCGTCGTCGCGCTGCCGTTCGCGCTGGCGCTCGGACTGGCCCTGTCGCGGCTGCGCTTTCCGGGCAAGAGCGTGCTCGAGGCGCTGCTGAACCTGCCGCTGGTGCTGCCGCCAGTCGTGACCGGCTACGCGCTGCTGCTGCTGTTCGGGCGCAACGGCGCGATCGGCGCGTGGCTGGGCACGTTCGGCATCCAGTTCGCGTTCCATTGGAGCGGCGCCGTCGTCGCGGCCGTGATCATGAGCTTCCCGCTGCTCGTGATTTCGATCCGCGCGGGCTTCGACGGCGTGGACCGGCGGCTGGAAGCGGCCGCCGAATCGCTGGGCGCCGGTCCGTGGCGCCGTTTCCTCAGCATCACCTTGCCGCTGTCGCGGCGCAGCGTGCTGGCCGGCTGCGTACTGGCGTTCGCGCGCGCGTTCGGCGAGTTCGGCGCGACCATCAGTTTCGTCGGCAGCATCCCCGGTGAAACACGCACACTCTCGATCGCGATCTGGGAACTGCTGAACCAGCCCGGCGGCGAAACCGGCCTCGGGCGGCTGGTCTGGGTCGCGCTCCTGGTCGGCGTGGCCGCGTCGCTGTTCGCCGCCCTGCTCGGCCGGCGCAGCCAGGCCAACGGCGCAGCCCATGATTGAACTCGACATCCGCTGGAAACCGCGCGACTTCGACCTGCAGGTCACGTTCGAATCGCACGCGCGCCATGTCGCGCTGTTCGGTCCGTCGGGCAGCGGCAAGACCAGCGTGCTGCTCGCGATCGCCGGCCTGCGCCGGCCCGACGCCGGACGCATACGCCTGGACGGCGAGTTGCTGTTCGACAGCGCGCGCGGCGTGCATATCGCGCCGGCGCGGCGCGGTCTCGGCGTGGTGTTCCAGGACGGGCGCCTGTTTCCGCACCTGCGCGTCAATGACAATTTGCTTTATGGACAACGCGGCAAATCGGGCATAACCGCTGCGACCGCCTTCGACACCGCGGTCGGCCTCCTCGGCCTCACCGAGCTTCTCGAGCGCTGGCCGGCAACGTTGTCCGGCGGCGAGGCGCGACGCGTCGCGATCGGCCGCGCGCTGCTGAGCCAGCCGCGCGCGCTGCTGCTCGATGAACCGCTCGTCGGCCTGCATCGCGAGGCGCGCGGCCAGGTGCTGCAATACCTGCGCCGCCTGCGCGACGAGATCGGCCTGCCCACGCTGCTGGTCAGCCACCAGCCCGACGAAGTGCAGGCACTGGCGCAGGAAGTCGTGCTGCTCGACGACGGGCGCGTCGCGGAGCAACGGCCGATCGGCGAGTTCCGTGGCTGAGGGCGAGGAACGAGTGAAGATGAGTGAGAAATGAGTAGAGGCGATTCCGCATCGCTTTTGCTCATTTACCCATTTCTCACTCCTTTCCCCTGCTTACCCGCTGCTAGTGTAGTGCTCCGCAATTAATGAACCTTATTGATTTTCCTGCTGTCCCAGA
>NZ_JAVTWC010000081.1:0-48213 GCF_032229445.1 Tahibacter sp. | reverse complement strand
TGCCCGCACTGCCTGAAAACGCTCGGCTACACCCACACTGATCCGCGAAGACCCATTTTGCATGGACACCGTCCGCGTCTGTCGATCCGCCCCGTCTTCTTCTCATGTCACACGACTGGCGGCAGGGGCAACTCAAACAGACGAAGCGGCGGCTACTGCGATCGGCGCTGATGAATCGTTGGACCTACGACTCACGTCGCCCACGAATTTGTCATCGCGGCAGACCTCGTCTCCGTGCGCATGGACAGCAACGTCGTATGGCTGGCATGCCAATTGCCCCACCTGATGACTCAGGGATAACAACGAGCCTTCAAATAGCTCAACTCTTGTCACCGTCTGAAAGGAGATTCCATGTCCGCGCAACCTCGTCCCCTCGCCATTGCGACCGGTGCTTCATCAGGCATCGGCCTCGAACTTGCCCGGCTCGCTGCTCACGAAGGCTACGATCTTGTCATTGCCGCTGATCGCCCGTTGGCGGATGCGACCCAGACCCTCGAGGCACTGGGCGCTGCCGTGATTGCGGTTGAAGCCGATCTCGCCGTCCCCGAAGGCATCCGCGAGCTTCTGTCAGTCGTCCGCGATCGTCCTGTTTCCGTTCTGTTTGCAAATGCCGGGCACGGTCTTGGCGGCGCGTTCCTCGACCAGGATCCGAAAGAATTTCAGCATGTGATCGACACCAATATCAGCGGAACGGTGGCCCTGCTTCATGCGGTCGGCCAACGCATGCGCGCTCAAGGGACCGGAAGGATTCTGATCACCGGCTCCATCGCAGGGTTCCAGCCAGGCAGCTATCAGGCCGTCTACAACGGCACCAAGGCGTTCATCGATTCCTTTGCGCTGGCGCTGCGCGACGAGCTCAAGGAAACCGGCGTCACGGTGTCATGCCTGATGCCGGGCGCCACGGATACCGAGTTCTTCGAGCGCGCTGACATGCTCGATACCAAAGTGGGCGCCAGCAAGAAGATGGATCCGGCCGAGGTCGCAAAAATCGGCTTCGACGCGATGAAGGAGGGCGAGGCCGATGTCGTCGCCGGGTGGCGAAACAAACTCATGGTGGCGCTCGGCAATGTGACGCCCGGCGAAACGCTTGCAGCTCAACACGCCAAGGCAGCCAAGCCCGGCAGCGCCAACCATTGAGGAGACATCGCTATGAGAGCCCTGACCTATCACGGCGCCAAGGATGTACGTGTTGAAAACATGCCCGATCCGGTACTGATCGAGGACGACGACATCATTCTGCGAGTCACGGCCACGGCCATCTGCGGCTCGGACCTCCACCTGTTCCGCGGCAAGATGCCGGGCATGGAATCGGGCGACATACTCGGTCATGAGTTCATGGGCATCGTCGAAGACACCGGTTCCGGCGTGTCGGCGGTGAAGAAGGGCGACCGCGTCGTCATTCCTTTCGTCATTGCATGTGGCCATTGCTTTTTCTGCGAACTCACGCAATTTGCATGCTGCGAAGCCACGGGACCCAACCCCGGTGCTGCGCTCAACCGCAAGAACATCTCCTCCCCGCCGGCCCTGTTCGGATACAGCCATCTTTACGGCGGTGTGCCGGGAGGCCAAGCCGAGTTCGTGCGCGTACCCAAGGCGAACGTGGGTCCGTTCGCGGTTCCCGGCAGCTTGTCCGACGAGCAGGTCCTGTTCCTGAGCGACATCCTTCCAACGGGCTATCAAGCTGTCCTGAATGGGGAAGTCAAGCAAGGCTCAACCGTCGCGATTTTTGGCGCCGGTCCCGTCGGGTTGATGGCAGCGGCCTGCGCGCGCATGTTGGGTGCCGAGAAGATATTCATGATCGATCACCATCCCTATCGGCTGGAGTTCGCGCGAACGACGTATGGAGTCATTCCCATCAACTTCGACGAGATTGACGATCCGGCCGAGTCGATCGTTGCGCAGACCGCCTATCGTGGGGTGGACGTTTCGATCGATGCCGTGGGCTTCGAGGCAAAGGGCAGCACCACCGAGACCGTGCTCGCGACCATCAAGGCGGAGGGCGGCAGCGGATTTGTTCTTCGTCAGTGCATCGCCGCAACGCGACGTGGCGGCATCGTCAGCGTTCCTGGTGTATACGCGGGCTGGCTGCACGGATTCCTGTTCGGTGATGCATTCGAAAAAGGACTGACGTTCCGCATGGGGCAGACGCACGTCCATCGCCTGCTGCCGGAACTCCTCGAGCACATCGAGAACGGCGACCTGCAGCCCGAAGTCATCATCACCCATCGCATGAATCTGGACGACGCGGCGCGGGGATACGAAATTTTCAACGACAAGGAAGAGGATTGCCGCAAGGTCGTTCTGGTCCC
This sequence comes from Tahibacter sp., assembly GCF_032229445.1. NCBI lineage: Bacteria > Pseudomonadati > Pseudomonadota > Gammaproteobacteria > Lysobacterales > Rhodanobacteraceae > Tahibacter > Tahibacter sp. The sequence goes on along the minus strand of NZ_JAVTWC010000081.1, from coordinate 45,904 downwards.
CTGACATTTCAGCCCGGAAGACGCGATCGCTACCGTCTTCCGGGCTCCTTCCAGATGAGGTGGGTCATCGGAACCTGTCACGCGTTTCGGCGATGCTTCACGTCCTCGATCAGGGTTTCCTCACTCGGCGACGATCGTGCGTCCATTGCTTGCGGCGATCCACCGCTACTGCGCAGCAACCACCCGATGCTCAAGGGCGCCAGCATCAGCGGCAACAGGTAATACGCGGCCCGATAGACCAGCACGCCGGCTACGATACGATGCGCATCGATGCTGCCGGCGAGGCTCTTGAGGATCACGTAGTCGAGCACGCCCCAGCCGCCCGGCACATGCGTGACAGCGCCCGCGACAGCAGCAACCAGCAGCGAGGTCAGCGCCGACGCATAGGCGACGCCGTCGCCAAGGCACAGCATCAGCACGGCGCCGATCAGCGCCCAGTTCGCCGCACCCACGCCGATCTGTGCCAGCGCCAGCTGCCACGGCGGAAAGTGGAACGCGTGGCCGCGCACTGTCCAGGTGCTCTGTTTTACACAGGCGTACAGGTACAGCGCCACCGCGATCGCCGCCGCGACGCTGATCGCGATGGCGCCCGGCACACCGGTCCAGCGCGCCAGCGCCTGCGTCGAGGCCCATAGCGGCAGGCTCGCGAGCAGGATCAGATAGCCCAGCCAGTTCGACGCCATGCTCAGCGCGAGCAGGCGTGAGATGTCGGCCACGGCGACGCCCTGGCGACCGTAGAGCTTGTACCGCAGGGCCGCCGCGCCGACGAGGCTGCCGAGGTTGAGGTTGCACGCATAGCTGCTCGTCGCCGTGAGCCAGACCCGATGGCGGGCCAGCCGGAGTTTCAGCGCGCGCGCACCGAGCACGTCGAGCATGCCGTACAGCGCGTGGCTGGCCAGCGCCGCGACGGCAATGAACGCGAGTGTCGCGAGCGACCGCGAACGCAAGGCAGCGCCGACAGCCGGCCAGTCCGTTTCGCGCACGATCTGCGTGACCAGCCACAGCGTGAAGACGATCAGCACCACGCCGAGCGCACGCAGGCCATGGCGGCGCCAGGCCGGCGTGGCACTCGCTTCCGCTACCGCCTCAGTGGCCGCCATCGGCTTCCGGCACCATGCGTTCGATGTGCGGGCGTGCCGTGGGAATGCGCTGCGCCCAGCGCGGGTAATGGCGCAGGAAATGGAACACGAACACGCTGCTGAAGGTACGCCACCAGGTGCGCCGCGGCACACGTGCGGCGGTGACCGGCTGGCAGCTCTTTTCGAGCAGGGCACGCAACCGTGAGCCGAGTTCCTCGCTGAAAGCGGCATCATCGATGATGACGTTCGCCTCGAGGTTCAGCGACAGGCTCAGCGGATCGAGGTTGCTGGATCCGACCGTGGCCCAGCGTCCGTCGACCACCGCGACCTTCGCATGCATGGGCCGCGCGCAGAATTCGTAGACGCGCACGCCGGCCGGCACGAGATAGTGATAGAGCCAGCGCGCGACGATCGTGACGATGGGCATGTCGGGATTGCCCTGCACGACCAGGCTGACATTGACGCCGCGCCGGGCCGCATTGCGCAGATCGCGCAGCAGCCGGTAGCCCGGAAAGAAATACGCATTGGCGATGATGATCTCGCGCTGGGCCGCGCGGATGGCGACGCGGTACTCGCGTTCGATGTCGGTGGGATGGCGGTGATTGTCGCGTGTGACGAAGCGCACGCGGGCGGCACCGTCGGCCAGTGCCTCGGCATGTGACTGCACGTCGCGCCGGCTCTGCGGCAGCGTAGCGGCCGTGCGCGAACGGATCACGAAATCCTCGATGTCCGCGACGACGGCGCCGCGCAGCTCCACCGCATAGTCCTGCAATGCTTTTGGCCCGGATTCGAGCAGCTGGTCGCGACAGAAATTGATGCCGCCAACGAACGCAAGCACGCCGTCGATGAGCACGATCTTGCGATGCAGGCGGCGGAACAGGTTCGTGCGTACACCGAACAGGCGCCGCCGCGGCTCGTAGATATGCAGGCGCACGCCAGCGGCGGCCATGCGCGCGCGATAGTCCTCGCCGAGCGGCTCCGACCCGAAGCCGTCGGCCAGCACGTCGACCTCGACGCCGCGCGCTGTGGCCTCGCGCAGCGCGTCCAGCAGGCCGTTGCCGACACTGTCGTCGGCGAGGATGAAGGTCTCGATATACACGCGCACCTGCGCCTGCCGGATCGCCTCGAACACGCGCGGGAAGAATTCCTCGCCGTTCTCGAGGAGGTTCACACAGTTGCCGTCACGCCACAGCGGTTTCATGGGCACAGTTCCGCAAGCAAGGGTAGATGGTCGGAGAGGTGCGGCCACGGCAGGGCCGACAGTACACAGGCAGATTGCACGCGCAGGTTGCTCACGTAGATGCGATCGAGCGCCAGCAGCGGCCAGCGCGCCGGAAAGGTGCGCGGCTGCGCGACGCCGGCGCGCGCGAAGGCCGAATGCAGGCCCCCGGCACCGTGCAGGATGGTGTCGGCGCGACCGCGCCAGTCGTTGAAATCGCCAGCCACAACCAGCGGCGTATCAGGCGCGATCTGCGCCTCGACCAGTGCCTTGAGCAGCAGCAGCTGGCGCTGGCGATGGGCCTCGCGCAGGCCCAGGTGCACGCAGATCGCATGCAGTTCGCCGACCTGCGGCACGTCGAGCACGCAATGCAGCAGACCGCGCGGCTCGGGACCGTTCACCGAAATGTCGTGATTGCGCTCGCTGACGATCGGAAACCGCGACAGAAGCGCGTTGCCGTGATGGCCGTGCGGATACACGGCGTTGCGTCCGTAGGCGAACTGCGGCCACAGCTGGTCGGCGAGGAATTCGTAGTGCGGCCCGGACACGCTGCCGGCGCCGCGCGATGCGCGCTGTTCCTCACCGCTGACTTCCTGCAGGAACACCACATCCGCACCGCTGCTGCGAACTGCATCGCGCAGTTCGCCGAGCATGAACCGGCGGTTCCAGGGCGCCAGCCCCTTGTGCGTGTTGATTGTAAGCACGCGTACCGCGTTCGACTGCGCCTGCGCCACGGGCTGGCGCTGCGGTGCATCGCGGCATGCGTCGGCCATCGCAACGACCTTAGTCATGACGGCGCTCACGCAGCAGATCCTGCGAGCCCAGTTCGCGACGCGCATCGCGCACGGCCTCGACGATGACGTCGGCGTGGGGCTTCGACCGTTCCATGGGTTCCATCGGCTCCGCCGGTTCTCCGGACGCAGCGCGCCGTGTCCTCGCATTGCGCGGCTCGCGCACCGTTTCCGCCGCGTCATTGCTGGCGACCAAGCGCATCTGCGGTGGTCCGAAGTCAACGCCTAGAGCCTGCAATCGCGCACGGACCGCGCGCAACGCCTCGCTGCGCGCGCGTCCAAAATCGCCGTTGCGCTGATCGACCCAGGCAAAGAACTGCACGCGCATCCCTTCGCGCGTGACCTCGGCCATCTGCACCGATGGTTCCGGCTCATTCAGCACGTCGGCGGTTTCGCATACGGCCTGTAACCCTTCGCGCATGACCGCGGCGACATCGGCGCTCGGCTCGATAGCCAGGCTGAAATCGAAGCGGCGCTTGCCGTTGCTGCTGAAATTCACCAGCACGGCCTTGAACACGAGTGCATTGGGCAAACTGAGCTGGTTGCCGTCGAACGTCATCAGTATCGTCGCGCGCGAGTTCATGCCGACGACGACGCCCTGGTGCGAATCGATCGAAACCGAATCGTCGGGCGCAAAAGGCCGGCGCAGGCTCAGCAGGATTCCGGCGATATAGTTCTCCAGCAGATCGCGAAACGCAAAACCCAGCGCGATGCCGGCGACACCGGCCGAACCGAGCAGTGCCGCAGCGAACGTGGTTGCGTCGAGGATTTCGAGTGCGAACAGCAGGCCGAGTATCGCCGCGACGACACGGATAGCCTGGCGCATCAGTTCGCTGACAAAGGGATTGGCGCCCGCGGCACGGCCTACCCAGGTACGCCGTGACACCCAGCGTCCAGCGCGCCAGAACAACCAGATCACGCCGACCGCGACCAGCAAGAGCGGCACTGAGCCCAGCAATCGCAGCAGCTTCTGCGCGCTGATGCGCAGCGACGGTACGATGCGCTCGAGTGTGCCCGTGGCCACTTCGATGCGATTGACGACCTGGCCGCCGCCGTTGTTGGCCTGGGCAATCTTTTCGGCAAGTTCCTTGTCCGCCTCGCGGACGACGCGGCCTTCGAGAATCAGCACCTTGCCGAAGCGGCGCGGCTGCACGCGTTCGAGACCCTCCACCTGCTGCAGCACTGCTTCGGCACTGTCGTTGACCGGCGCCGGAACCTGCGCCACCGCTGCTGCGGCGAATACAAAAAATGCCAGCACCAGCAGCCGGCCTTCACCGCGCCGCATCGTCACCTCCCGCGAGTCCCGCCAGCCACACGCCGACCGCCGCGTAGTCATCGAGATGAAATTTCGCCGCGAGCGACGTGCGCGTGCCCACGCCGATACCGAAGCCGCCGAGTGCGATCGCCGCGACGAAGGCGTCTTCGTCGGTGACGTCGTCGCCGACGACGACGGGCAATCGTCCGGCGAATGGCGGCACCTGCATCTGTCCAAACAAGGCCGTGCCCTTGTCGTGGTCGCGCGCCGCGAACTCGAACACGCAGACCCCATCGAGCAGGCGCAGGCGGTCATGCCGAGGCAGCAGCGGCAACAGCGCGCTTCTCAGGCTTTCTGCACGCTCTGGCGCATGCCGGTAATGCAACACGCACGAACTCGGTTTGCGTTCGACCCAGGTGCCCGGGTTGTCCGCGGAAATCTTTCCGAGCGCTGCCTGGATCTCGAGCAGTTGCTCCTTGTAGACCTGGTCGTACAGCGCGGCGCCGGCCCCGCCGTGTTCGGCAATACGCGGCAGCTTGAGCGGGCCCAGGATGCGATCGAGGTCCGCCGCACTGCGACCGCTGAGTACGCAGACTGCGCCGTCGAGACGTGTTGCGAGCAGGCTCAGCACGCTGCGCAACACCGGGGACAGGGCAACGTCTGCGGGGTTGTCGCGGTAGTCGCAGAGGGTGCCGTCGAGGTCGAGGAAAAGTGCCCAGCGCGTTGCCTCGGGCAGCCGCGTCGGCGGGTAGTGGCGAGGGCTCCGGGTGGATGAGCGATGGGCGAGGATGGGTTCGAATGACGAATCAATGGAAGACATGCGGCGAGTCCTTCGCGTGAAAACTTCAGCGCGCCCCGCCTTGCAGCGGCGCACGGCGCTGCAGCCGTTCTGCAGAAGCTGTGCCACGCGTCCGCATGGCATGTCTATTGCTCCGCTACTGTCGACTTCGGCTCAAGGAAGGCTAATGGATGTGACTACGCACGACCCCGACAACGACGCGGCAACGCCGACCGGTCGCGAGGCAGCGATCGGGGAAGGACGCCTGATCGTCGTGTCCAATCGCGTGATGCTGCCCGGCACGACACAGGCCGGCGGACTTGCGCAGGCCGTGCTCACGCTGCTGCAGCATCGCGGCGGCAGCTGGATGGGCTGGAGCGGCGGCACTGCCCCCGAGGTCGTGCCCACCGTGCAGCAGCAGGGTCGCATCCGCTACGTGACCTGGGATCTTCCGCGCGGTGAGTTCGACGATTTCTATGCGGAATATTCCAATCGTACACTGTGGCCACTGCTGCACGGCCGCACCGATCTCATGGCGTTCGACCGCACGCACCTGCAGGGCTACCTGCGCGTCAACGAGCGCTTCGCCGAGTTCGTCGCCAACGAGGCCGGCCCGCACGACGTCATCTGGATCCACGACTATCACCTGATGCCGCTGGCCTCGCTGCTGCGCGCACGCGGCCTCACGAACCGCATCGGCTTTTTCCTGCATACGCCACTGCCCGCGCCGCGCACGCTGGTCACGCTGCCGCAGCATCGTGCGATGCTCGGCCTGCTCGCGGCCTGCGACGTGATCGGCCTGCAGACCGCGAACGACGCGCGCGCAATGACGAACTATCTCGTGGCCGAACTCGGCGCGACCGAGGGCGATGGCGTGCTGCAGCTGCCCAGTGGCGAATGCACGCGCGTGCGGGCGTTCCCGATCGGCATCGACCCGGCCGGCATGGCCGCGCTCGCGCACGAGGCCGAACGGTTGCCGGAGATCCAGCAACTGCGCGGTAGCCTGGGACGCAGCAGCCTCGTGATCGGCGTCGACCGCCTCGACTACTCCAAAGGCCTGCCGCAACGGCTGCGCGCATTCCGCCATCTGCTCGGCAACAACCCCTCGCTCGCCGGCCGCGCGACCTACCTGCAGGTCACGCCCGAATCGCGTCGCGACATCAGCGAATACCGCCAGCTCAGCCGCGAGGTGCAGCGCCTCGTCGGCGACATCAACGGCCACTTTGCCGCGCCGGCCTGGACGCCGGTGCGCTACGTCAATCGGGGCTATTCGCACGCGACGCTGGCCGGCTTCTATCGCCTCGCCCGCGTCTGCGTCGTGACGCCGCTGCGCGACGGCATGAACCTCGTCGCGAAGGAATACCTCGCCTGCCAGAATCCCGAGGATCCCGGCGTGCTCGTGCTCTCCGAGTTCGCCGGCGCCGCCGCCGAACTGGGCGACTGCGCGCTGATCGTGAACCCGTACGACATCGAAGGCTGCTCGCGCGCGATGGCACGCGCGCTGACCATGCCGCTGGAGGAGCGCCTGCGCCGCTGGCATGCCGCGATGCGGATCCTGGAAGACGGAAACGTACGGCGCTGGAGCGAGAATTTCCTCGCCGCGCTGGACCAGCCGCGCCTGCCGCGCTGCGCCGCCATGGTGGCCGCATGAGGGCCGACGCAGCCGGCAGCGCCGGCCCGACCGCCAGCCTGCCCCGGACGGCGGCGATCGATCGCAGCCAGGTCGACTGGTACAAGGACGCCGTGATCTACCACGTCAAGTCTTTCCTCGACGGCAACGGCGACGGTATCGGCGATTTTGCGGGACTGCTGTCCCGGCTCGACTACATCGTCTCGCTCGGCGTCGACACGCTGTGGCTACTACCCTACTACCCGTCGCCGCGGCGCGACGACGGTTACGACGTGGCCGATTACTTCAACGTGCATCCGGACTACGGCACGCTGGATGATCTGAAGCACTTCCTCGATGCGGCCCATGCGCGCGGCCTGCGCGTGATCGGCGACCTCGTCCTCAACCACACCTCGTCGGACCATCCGTGGTTCGACCGTGCGCGGCGTGCCGCGCGCGGTACGCCCGAACACGAGTTCTATGTCTGGTCCGACACCGACCAGGCCTATGCCGGCACCCGCATCATTTTTCCGGATGTGGAGAAATCCAACTGGAGCTGGGATCCGGTAGCCGGACGCTATTACTTCCACCGCTTCTACGCACACCAGCCGGACCTGAATTTCGACAACCCGCTGGTGCTGGAGGCGATGCTCGAGGTGCTGCGCTTCTGGCTGGACCTGGGTGTCGACGGCTTCCGCCTGGACGCGGTCGCCTATCTCGTCGAGCGCGAAGGCACGAGCAACGAGAACCTGCCGGGCACGCACGAGGTCCTACGCCGGCTGCGCGCGGAGATCGACGCGCACTATCCCGACCGCATGCTGCTGGCCGAGGCCAACCAGTGGCCCGAGGACATGCTCGAATATTTCGGCAAGGACGACGAATGCCACATGGCGTTCCACTTCCCGCTCATGCCGCGCATGTACATGGCGATCGCGCAGGAGGACCGCTTCCCGATCAGCGACATCCTGCGCCAGACGCCACCCACTCCGCCGCTGTCGCAGTGGGCGATCTTCCTGCGCAACCATGACGAGCTCACGCTCGAAATGGTCACCGACGCCGAGCGTGACTATCTATGGGAAACCTACGCGGCCGATCCACGCGCGCGCATCAACCTCGGCATCCGCCGGCGCCTCGCCCCGCTGCTGCAGCGCGACCGCCGCCGCATCGAACTCATGACTGCCTTGCTGCTGACCCTGCCCGGCACGCCGGTGCTGTATTACGGCGACGAGATCGGCATGGGCGACAACGTGCATCTGGGCGACCGCGACGGCGTGCGTACGCCGATGCAATGGTCGCCCGACCGCAACGGTGGCTTCTCCCGCGCCGACACGCAGTCGCTCGTACTGCCGCCGATCGCCGATCCGGTCTACGGCTTCGCCGCGGTCAATGTCGAGGCGCAGGAGTCCGATCCGCATTCGCTGCTGCACTGGACGCGGCGCGTGGTCGCGGTGCGGCGGCGCTACGGCCCGCTGTTCGGTCGCGGCGAGCTGCGCTTCATCTATCCGCGCAACCGCAAGGTGCTCGCCTACCTGCGCGAATGGCACGGCGTGCACGTGCTCTGCGTCGTCAACTTCGCGCGCACCCTGCAGGCGGTCGAACTGGACCTGTCCGAGTTCGACGGCCGCGTGCCGGTCGACATCGTCGGTGCATCGGCGCTGCCGACGATCGGCCGCGCACCGTATCTGCTGACCTTGCCGTCATACGGCTTCGTCGCGCTGGAGCTGGCCGGACGCGAGCGCCTGCCCGACTGGTACCGGCCTGAACCCGAACCGCTGCCGGAGCTGCAGACGCTCGTCCTGCGCCACGCGCTGGCCGACGACGTCGCGGAGAAATACGCCGCGCGGCTGCGCGACGAACTCCTGCCGCCCTGGCTGCAGCGGCGCGACTGGAATGCCGGCGCGATCGAAGGCATCTATCCCGCCGCGCCCGGCAGCGCGGACGCGGTCCTGCTGCAGCTCGGCCACGGCGAGCGACGCGAACTGCTGCCGCTCGCGATCGCGTGGGAAGGCCAGGAAGCTGCATCGGGCACACTGCCGCATGCGCTCGCCCGCGTGCGTCGCGGCGCGCGCGTCGGCTTGCTCAGCGACGGTCTCGCCGTTCGCGAGCTGCTCGACGCGTGGCGCGATGCCTGGCAGGCGCAGAGCGAATGGCACAGCGGCGGCATTGCGCTGCGCTTCCGCCGCAGCGACGCGACGAAGGAACTGCCACCGCCGCGCAATCGCGAGATCAGCCTCGGTGAGCAGGGCCACGGCATCCAGCGCGCGCGGCTCGACGCCTCGTTCGCGATCAGTCTCGCGCGCGGTACTGCGCGCAGTCTCGACGGGCCGCTGCAGATTGCCACGGGCCTGCACCACGCAGGCTACGGCGGCGTCGCGCCGCTGATCGGCACGGCGGAAATCGTCGACGAGAACGCGGCACAACTCTTCGCGCTCGCGCACGAATGGCCGGCCAACCAGGGCAATGCACAAGACTGGACGCTGAGCTTCCTGCGCCGCAGCCTGCACGAATACCGCGCCACCGGTGCCGATCGTCAGCGCCAGCTCGTGCAGGCCTGCCGGCCGCTGGCGCAGCGCCTCGGAACGCGCCTGGGCGAACTGCATTGCGCGCTCGCGACGCTGGGTACCGGCGTTGTGCTCGGCAACGCCTGGCTGCGCGATGTGCTCAGCGACACGCTGCGCAGCTTCCGTGCGCAGGCCGGCGCGCTCAAGGACGAACTGCGGCTGCCGGCCGAACTCGTGCAAGCCGCCGCGCGACGCATCCGCAGCCTCGACGATTCGCTGGCCGACGCCAACGCCGGAACGGCGCAGCGCGTGCACGGCGATCTGTCGCTCGCGCAGGTACTGCTGACCGCCGGCGACGTGTGCTTCGTCGATTTCGCCAACCCGGCCACCGTGCTGGCTCAGACCGGAACGACGCGGGGCTGCCGTCTCGCCGATGTGGCCGCGCTGCTGCACGCGATCGATCACGCCGGTGCCGTGGTCGCCGGGGAATTCGATGCGGAAGACCGGGTCGCACTCGAGTTCAGCCAGGCCTTCCACGCGCAGGCACGCGAAGCCTTGCTCTCCGGCTACTTCACCACCTGCCCGAATGCGAGCGAGCCCGTCGAACCGCGCGTGCGCCGCCACTTGCTGCGCCTGCTGCAGTCCTGGCATGCGGTGCGCGAACTCGACCAGGCGCGCCGCACCGAATCCCTGCACAGCGCCTGGGGTGCGTTGCGCCGTGCGCTGAACCTGTCGCCACGTACCGGCACGCTGAACCGGCTCGTACCGTCCACATCGGCACTGGCACGATGACTGCAGCCGCTTGTCCGTTCCCCTTCGAGGTCAACCTCATGTCGAACCCGCCCACCAAGCCCTCACGCGCCCGCGATGCGAAAGATCCGCCGTCGCCGGGCAGCACCACGATCGCCGAGCCTCGCACGCAGAAGAAGCAACGCAAAGCCCACGCCGACGACAATCTGGACAAGGCGTTGAACGAAACCTTTCCCGCTAGCGACCCTATTTCCCCGTTCGTACCTGCGGTACCGCGGGAGAAAAGAAACTAAGCGCGTCTGACAACATGCCGAGCGAACCCGCCAATGCCGTAGAAGCCCTCCCCTTCAAGGGGGTTGGAGCCGGCGGCTCAGAACCGAAAGGTTATCACCGGCTTCAACGCCCGACGGGCCGGAGGATTGGGTGGGGATGGTGTTCGCACGGCAGAGGGTCGTAGCGCGAAACGCCGTATTCACCGTAATGCAGTTGCTTTTGTTGTCCAAGCGACACACCCCATCCCCACCCAACCCTCCCCTTCAAGGGGAGGGCCAGGTTCACGCGTCGTCCTCAAGGCCTCGCCATGCCACGTCCCATCTGGAACGGAACCATCTCCTTCGGCTTGCTGCAGGTTCCCGTGCAGCTGATGCCCGGCGAGCGCAGTACCGACCTGCATTTCCGCATGCTGGACGGACGTAACAAGTCGCCGATCCGCTACGAGCGCGTCAACGCCGAGACCGGCGAGGAGGTGCCATGGAAGGAGATCGTCAAGGCCTACGAATACGCCAAGGGCAGCTATGCGGTCATCGACGAAAAGGAGCTCAAGCGCGCCGCGCCCGAATCAACCGAAACCGTGGACATCGAAGCCTTCGTCGACGCCGATGCGATCGACGAGCGCTATTTCGAGAAACCCTATGTGCTAGTACCCGGCAAGCGCGCGAGCAAGGGCTATGTGCTGCTGCGCGAGACCCTGAAGAAGACGCGCAAGGTCGGCATCGCGAAACTCGTGATCCGCACGCGCCAGTACCTGGCCATGCTCAAGCCGCACGATCGCGCGTTGGTGCTGATCCTGCTGCGCTTTCCGCAGGAAATCATCGACACCGCCGACTACGACCTGCCCAAGAGCGGCGCTGCGGGCGAACGCATCTCGGCGCGCGAACTGGACATGGCGGCCAAGCTCGTCGAGTCGATGAGCGCGGACTGGAAGCCCACGGACTACAAGGACGACTTCCGCGACAAGCTGCGCAAGATCGTCGAGGCGAGCATCAGAAAAGGCCGTGGCCGCGCCGCGCCGAAACTCGAGCCGATCGAAGCCGACACCGAGACGTCGACGAACGTGGTCGACTTCATGTCGCTGCTGGAAAAGAGCCTGGCAAGCGGTCGGCGCACAGGTCCGACGACGAGCACCAAGGCCGACGCGAAAGCCAGTACGAAAAGCGCGCCCAAGCGCGCAGCCAAGAAACCGGCGGCACGCAAGAAAACCGCGGCGAAGAAGACCGCGAAGCCCGCAAGGCAGCGCGCGTCCTGATCGCGATAGCTCCCTCACCCAACGGCTTTGGCGCTTACCCTACCCTTTCGCCGCCAGCGCGTTCCGCGGTGGGGCGAGAGGGTCCTGAAGCGCGCTAGACGAGCGCCTGAGCCGCAAGTTCCGCCGCAACGACGCGATCGTCGAAGTCGATGCGGCGCTCTGCGCCACCGGTATCGACGCTGAGCACGGTCTCCGCGCCACGTCCGGCGATCAGCACCGTATCGCCGGCCTGGGCCAGCGACAGCGCGTGGCCGATCGCAGCACGGCGCTCGTCGACGACATGCACCTTGGCGCGGTCCTGCGCATCGACGCCGGCAAGTATCGCGGCGGCAATACCGTCGAATGCCTCGCCGCGGAAATTGTCGGGCGTGACAATGACGATATCCGCGCGCTGCCCGGCGATCTGCCCCATGACGGGTCGCTTGGTCGCGTCGCGCCGGCCGCCGCAGCCGAACACGCAGATCAGTCGTCCCGGCGTCAGCGGACGCAAAGTGTCGAGCACGACCTCGAGCGCGCCGGGCTTGTGCGCGAAGTCGACCACGACCGAGACCTCGCCGCGGTGCACGACGCGCTCCATGCGACCCGGGACAGGCGTCATCTCGCGCAGTCCACGCGCCAGCGCCTCCGGCGGCACGCCGAGTTCGCGCGCGAGCGCGACCGCGCCGAGAATGTTTTCCGCGTTGAAGCGGCCGATCAGCGCCGAGTCCACGGTGATCGCGGGCGCCATGGCACCGGTCTGCACGATGTCGCCGGCAATGCCCGCGGCCGAAATGCGCAGTCCCGATCCGTCCAGTCCCTGCGCGGGCGGCTGCAGGCTGAAGGCGACCGGCGCGTGCTCGGCAAACCCGTCGGATCCGCACAACTGCGCGTACAGCCGCGCGCCGTAGGCATCGCCGACGTGGATGGCCGCGCGTGGCGACTTGCCGTGGCGCCGCGCGTGAGCGACGTAGTCGGTGAACAGCCGCGCCTTGGCCGCGAAATAGTTGTCCATGGTTTCGTGCAGGTCGAGGTGTTCGACCGACAGGTTGGTGAACACCATGCCGTCGAAGGCGACGGCGAGCGTGCGCTCCTGCTCCAGCGCGTGCGAGGACACTTCCATCGCGACCGCGCTGCAGCCCGCATCGGCCATGTCGCGCAGGATGCGGTTGAGGACGAAGGTGCTCGGTGTCGTGTTCGGCGACGGCAGGACATGGCCGGCGTAGCGCATGTTCTCGGTGCCGATCACGCCGACCGAATGGCCGCCGGCACGCAGCAGGCTTTCGAGCAGATAGGTCGTCGTGGTCTTGCCGCAGGTGCCGGTGACGGCAGCCATCAGCAGCCGCGCGCTGGGATCGCCGTAGAACGCACGCGCCAGCTCGGCCGAGGCGGCCCGCCGGTTGCTCACGCGCACCACGCGCTCCGGCGCGAGCTGCGGCAGATCCGTCTCGCTGACGACCAGCGCCGCGCCGGCGGCGAGCGCGCGATCCAGGAATTCGTCCTTGTGCGCACGGCCGCTGCCGTAGACGAAGACACCGCCGGCGACAAGCTCGCGCGTGTCGTCGGTGACGATGGGATAACGACGGATGGCGGCTACGAGTTCGTCGAAGGTCATACGGGTCCGAATCGATGAAGGCGGAACGCGAGCGCCATCGCCGATGGATGCGCGCCCCGCCGAGGGGCAATCAGTGACGGCTCAGCCTGCGGTCGCGACAGGGCTTCGCGCAGGCCAGTTCGTGGCGGAAATGAGGCGGCAGAACAATCAGTGCCGCCGTGGCGGCGACCGCTGCGGCGCGGATGATCGCACGAAGCGCAGCGCAGCCCGATACGCCGCGACACGCGCGCGGCACCACGACGGCGTCGCTGCTGCATCGCTTCAGGCGAGGATCGAGAACCAGTCGCCCGAACTGGACTCCACGAGCGCACGCGCATCCATCGTACTGAACGAGTACCAGCGCCCTTGCGCGTCGCGCGCCCAGCGCAACGGCTCGGCATCGCCGGTCGGCGCGTCGGACAGGCGCGCTTCGCAGAACACGTCCAGCTCGCGCGTCTCGCCGCGCGTGGCCTGCACGGTGAGCCTCGTGATCGCGTGCTTGTACATGAGTGGCTCCCTGCGGATGAGTGAACGTGAGAAGCGTGGGAAGTGGGAAGGAGGGAATGAGCGAATGAATGAGCGATCGGTAAACGGTGGTGTGGAACGACGCGCTGCCTGCATACGCGAGCCTTCGCAGAACCCGTGCCGACGCTTGCCACGCGCAACGCCTTGAAACTGGATGGCCTGGCCGCGGGGCACGCCGCGCCGATTGCATGCCGGGCCGCGCCCCAGGCTTGCAGACTGCCCGGATTGGCCGCTTCAACAGGACCGCGCAAGCGACCGGAACGCTGGCCCGATCGCTGCAGTACGCCGCCAGAGCCCGACGGAGAACCGCATGCCCGCGCCCTCGCGCCGCCTGCCCGCCCACCTGCGTCATGTCAGCGACGCTGCACCCGGCATTCGCCGCCAGCGTCACGGCAAAGCCTTCGTCTACCTGCATCCCAGCGGCCGCCGCATTGCCGACGAGCGCGTGCTCGCGAGGATCCGCAAACTCGCCATACCGCCGGCCTATGACGACGTCTGGATCTGCCTGCACCCCGACGGTCATCTGCAGGCCACCGGCCGCGATGCGCGCGGACGCAAGCAGTATCGCTATCACGCGGGTTTCCGCGCGTTCCGCGACGATCGCAAGTACGCGCTGCTCGACGATTTCAGTGCGGCGCTGCCGCGTTTGCGCCGACGTCTGCAGGTGCTGCTCAAGGCGCCGGCACTGACGCGCGATAAAGTGCTCGCGGCCGTCGTCAGCCTGCTCGACCAGACCCTGATCCGTGTCGGCAACGAGGAATACGCGCGCAGCAACAGTTCCTACGGTCTGACCACGCTGCGCGACCGCCATGCGCGGATCGGCTCGCGCCGCATCGAGCTGAGCTTTCGCGGCAAGACCGGCAAGCCGCTGCGCATCACGCTGTCCGACGCACGCCTCGCGCGCATCGTGCGACGCTGCCAGGAGCTGCCGGGCCAGCTGCTGTTCCAGTACATCGGCGCGGACGGGCGGCCACACCCGCTGCGCTCGACCGACGTCAACGCGTTTCTTGCGCAACTGAGCGGGCTCGCGCTGACCGCGCGCACCTTCCGCACCTGGGGCGCGACGGCGTCGCTCGTACGCGCCTGGCAGGCGTCGCTGGACCAGGACGCCGAGCTGCCGGCAGGGGCACGCATGAAGGCCTGCATCGCGAGCGTCGCGGCGCGTCTGGGCAATACCGCCACGGTCTGCCGCAATTCGTATCTCGACCCGCGCGTGATGGAAGCCCTGCAATCCGGCGCCTGGCAGCCGCCCGATACCCAGTACCAGCGGCCGGTGCGCGGACTGAGCTGGGAAGAACGCGCCGTGCGCGCGCTGATCGCTCCGGCGCGTCGGCGTCGCGCCTCTTCAGCGGTGCAGTAAGAACTACCTGACCCGACGCCAGAGCCTGAGTGCGAGCCGAGGCCATTGCGCCCTTCCCCTTCCAGGGCGTGCAGGCTGCAGGGTTGGGTGAGCAGGGATTGACGTTGCGCCGTCCGTGCACCGGTGCACCGCGCCGCACTCACGCCGCATGCCGCAGCAGCCCCTCTACCAGCGCGTCGAACGCGACGCGGCAGCGCGCGCTGTTGCGCAGGTCCTCGTGCATCACGAGCCAAGTCTCCAGCGGGATCGTCACGTCGTTCGCGAGCACCCGCACCAGCTGTGGATCGCGCGCGGCTATGGCCACCTGGCAGATGCCGATGCCCGCACCGGCGCGTATCAGTGCGAGCTGCGCGACGTCACTGTCGGTGCGCTGCGCAAAGTTCTCCCGCTGCCAGCCCGGCAGCCATTTCTTCGCTGCACGCAGGAACGGCGTTTCCTCGTCGAAGCCGATCAGCGCATGCGAAGCCAGTTCCGCCGGCCTGGTCGGCACGCCCCGGCGCGCCAGATAGTCGGCGTGCGCGAACAGACCCAGTTCGACCGTGCCGACGCGGCGCGCGATCAGCAGGTCCTGCCGTGGTTGGGTCATGCGCACGGCGATGTCCGCTTCGCGCCGCAACAGATCGTGCACGCGGTTGCTCAGCACGAGTTCGATCCGCAGTTCCGGATACTGGGCGCCCAGGCCGGCCAGCACAGGCGGGAGCACTTCGACGCCGATCATGTCGCTGGCCGAGATCCGCACGGTGCCGCGCACGCCGTCACCGTGGCTGCCGACGGCACGGCGCAGCGCCGCCGCGTTGCTGCGCATTGCCTCGACGTAGACGCGCAGGCCCAGGGCGGCATCCGTAGGCGTCAGGCCCGCTGGCGAGCGGGTGAACAGCGCAAGGCCCAGTTCCTGCTCCAGCGCGGCGATATGGCGCCCCACCGTCGGCTGGGCCAGGCCGAGCGCCCTGCCGGCACCGGATAGCGAAGCGTGCTCGAGTACGCCGAGAAAGGTCCGGTAGAGCTCCCAGTTGGCGTCGTTATCCATACAGAAATGTATAGCAGCACGTACAGATCAGGCAATTCCATTGGTGCGTACGGACGCCGAAGATGCCGCCAACCCCACCGCACCGAGGTATTGCCATGAACCCTTCGAAGATTGCTCTCGTCCTGGGCGCCACCGGCGGCATCGGTGGCGAGGTCGCCAACCAGTTGCGCGATGCGGGCTGGACGGTACGCGCGATGAAGCGCGACGGGTCCCCGCAAACGCGCGACGGCATCGAATGGCTGCCGGGCGATGCGATGAACCGCGAAGACGTCCTGCGCGCCGCAAAGGGCTGCGCGGTGATCGTTCACGCGGTGAACCCGCCGGGCTACCGCCGCTGGGCCGAACTCGTGCTGCCGATGCTGGACAACACTATCGCCGCGGCCATCGCCGAACAGGCCACGATCGTTCTGCCCGGCACGGTCTACAACTACGGTCCCGACGCGTTTCCCCTCGTGCACGAAGACGCGCCGCAGCACGCGCCGACCCGCAAGGGAAAGATCCGCGTCGAGATGGAGCAACGACTGCGCGCCGCGACCGAACATGGATGCCGCGTGCTCATCGTGCGCGCCGGCGACTTCTTCGGTCCGAAGGTCGGCAACAACTGGTTCTCGCAGGGGCTGGTCAAGCCGGGACGACCGGTGACGACGATCAGCCTGCCAGGCACCCCCGGCATCGGGCATCAGTGGTCCTACCTGCCGGACGTGGCGCGCACGATGGTCGCGCTGCTCGAGCGCAGCGAGCGTCTCGATCGTTTTGCGACGTTCCACATGGCCGGCCACTGGGACGCCGACGGCCAGCAGATGGCCGACGCGATCGCGCGGGCCGTGCAGCGCCGCGGCGGCGCTGCGCCGGAACGACGCCGGTTTCCGTGGTGGCTGATCACGCTCGCGTCGCCGTTCGTCGAGACGCTGCGCGAACTGCGGCAGATGCGCTACCTGTGGCGCGAGCCGGTGCGCATGAGCCATGCACGCCTGCTGGACGTACTCGGCCACGAGCCACACACGCCGCTCGACGATGCGGTCATGGCGACGCTGGACGGCCTGGGCTGCTTCGACGGCATGCCGGCACCGGCCGCTCAACGCATCGCGGAACCCGCTGCACGCCGATCGTGACGATGGCCGGGCGGCCGGGCCTGCGTCGAGGCCGGCCGCCCATGCATCGTCAGTAACCGATCGAGAAGCGCTGCTTGCGATGTGCGCCTTGTTCGAGTTCGTCGACCAGCGCGATGGCGTAGTCCTCCATCGAAATGCGGCTTTCACCGTTGGCATCGGTGATGAGTTCATCCGTGCCGAGACGGAAGCGGCCCTTGCGCTCGCCCGGCTCGAAGAATGCCGCCGGGGCCAGGTAAGTCCAGTCGACGTTGGACGTGCGCAGCACGTCGAGTGCCTTCACATGCGACCTCGCGATCGGCAGGTACGGTGCCGGCAGATGACCCGAGTCGATCAACGACACGCCAGGCGCCACGTTCAGTCCGCCCGCGCCACCGACGACCAGCAGGCGAGCCACGCCGGCACGGCGCACGGCATCCACCTGGCGCTGCGTGACGCCAACGAGCTGATCGGTGTCGTCGGCCGGCGGCGCATACGCGCTGATCACCGCACCGGCGCCCCGGATCGTCTCGGCGATGCGGCCTGCATCGCTGAGATCATCCTGCCGGACGTCGTGCGCCGACGATGCCGACAGCTTGCTCACGTCCCGCGCCGACGCGGTCACGGTGTGGCCGCGGGTAACCAGTTCCTGCAGCAGGCGACTGCCGGTCTTGCCGGTGGCGCCAAACAGTACGACGTTCATGGTCATGCTCCTGAATTTCGAGAAAGTGGCGGTTGACCAGCGAATCGTTCGATGATCGAATCCGAGCGCAACAGTGCGCGTTTTCCTCGTCGGGGAGCAGTATGGGTACGATGCGGCACGAAGAAAAACGGATAGTTTGCCCGTCTATCATCGATTCTTTCGAATGTTGAAAATCAGCCTCGACGGACTTCAGGTGCTCGACGCGATCGACCGGCGCGGGTCGTTCGCTGGCGCGGCCACCGAGCTGCACCGCGTGCCGTCGACGATCTCCTACACCGTGTCCAAACTCGAACAGGACCTCGGGGTCGCGATCTTCGAGCGTGCCGGACCACGCGTCAGCCTGACCGCCGCGGGCTCGGAGCTGCTCAAGGAAGGCCGCTACCTGCTCAAGGCGGCGCAGGATCTCGAACACCGGGTGCGCCGCGTCGCCTCGGGCTGGGAAACCCAGTTCGCCATCGGACTCGAATCGCTGCTGCCGCCGTCGGTGCTCGCCGACGACGTCCGCGCGTTCTATCGCATCGCCGACCGCACGCGGCTGCGCATCTCGCAGGACTCACTGTCAGGATCATGGGAAGCGCTGCTGGATCGGCGCGTGGATCTCGTGATCGCCGCCGCGGGCGACGGCCCGTCGGGCGGCGGCTACGTCACGGAACGGCTGGGTTCCGTGCCGTTCGTCTTCGCCGTGGCGCCCGACCATCCGCTGGCCAAAGCAAAGCAGCCGCTCGACAAGGCATCGCTGCGCGCGCACCGCGCGGTAGCCGTCGCCGACTCGGCGCGGCGCCTGATGCCGCGCACGGTCGGCCTGCTGTTCGGTCAGGACACGCTCACGGTGCCCGACAGCTTCAGCAAGTACGCGTACCAGATCGCCGGCTTTGGTTTCGGCTACCTGCCCGAGGTGTACGCGCGTCCGGCGATCGATGCCGGTCGCCTGGTGCACATGCAGGTCGAGGAACAGCGGCCCGACGAGGAACTGCATCTCGCCTGGCGCTCCGACGAGGACGGCGCCGCCCTCGCCTGGTGGATCGAACGCCTGCGACGGCCAGGTTGCCTGCAGCAGATGTTCGAGCACACGGCGCGTATACATTTCGGCGCAGGTGCCGCTCCCGCCGCTTCACTACCGCCCCGCGTGCGCGCACCGCGACAGAAAAAGTGATTCCGTGCACCGGTCCGGGCCTTCTTCGCCCAGCGCCGCCGAAGGCCGCAGCGTCGCCCGACGGCACGGGATGAACCGGGAGTCGCGGCATACGGCAGGCACCGCAAAAGAAACGTTGTGATTTCTTGCAAAAACGTCTCCAGGGTGACCGCACCACCCTTCCGCGACCAGCCCGCAGGCGCGACCTGCGCAGCGATCACGGCTAGCCGTCCGCCACGGCGAAATCGGCAACGCCGTCCACGAGGCCGAACCGTGCCGCGCAGCTGGCCATGGCCCAGTCGACGAAAGCCTGTGCGGCCGGCGCAAGCCGGCGCGGCGCCGGGTGCAGCAGCGACACGTGCAGCGGCGGCGACGCGTATGCCGCGAGCACCTCGACCAGACTGCCGTCGCGCAGATGCGCCTCGACATGCGCGCGCGGCAGCTGCGCGAGACCGCAGCCGCGCAAGGCGCAGATCAGATAGCTCTCGCTGTCGCTGACGGAAATGCTCTTGCGCAGCCGATACTCGTGCTGCGCGTCGCCGCCGCGCAGGCGGATGCGCGCTTCGGTTTCGCGCTGCCGCTGCAGCCAGCCGATGCCGACGTGCGCGGTCAGGTCGTCCGGGCACAGCGGTTCGCCGTAGCGCTGCAGATATGCGGGGCTGGCGCAGAGCAGTTGCGGCAGGACGGCCAGCCCATGCGTGGCCATCGACGATTCGCAGGGAGTGTCCGTGCGCACGAGGCAGTCGATGCCGTCGCGCAGCAGGTCGGCAAGGCGCTCGCCGTTGCTGATCACCAGCTCGATCTGCGGATGCTGCCGGCAAAACTCGTCGATCCACGGCAGCAGCAGTTGCGTCGCGACACTGCCGCGCAGGTCCACGCGCAACACGCCGCGCGGCTCGCTCGCCACACGGGACAGGCTGCTCTCGATCTGCTCCAGCTCGATAAGCAGGTGTGCGCAGAAATCGTAATACGCCCGCCCGTCCGGCGTGACGTGAACCTGCCGTGTCGTGCGTTCGAGCAGGCGGGTGCCGAGGCGGTGTTCAAGCGCCTTGATGGCGTGGGTCGCGGTGGCGCGGGGAATACCGAGTTCGGCAGCCGCGCGGGTGAAGCTGCCAAACTCCACGATGCGCGTGAACAGACGCAGGCTATCGAATCGATCCATTGTGACTGCCATCCTTTGCCGGGATACGAAAACCGCTCGGTCGCAAATCCCTGTGACCGATCTGCACTGGCAGCGCGCTGCCTGCACAGCCCGCCGCCATTTGCCTGGTGTGCCAACCCACAGGTTCCCGAACACGCCGGGGTCTTTTGCCGCAATACGTCGTTGCGCTGGTCGCACCCATGCGGCGTGCCGCATCGCCGCGCGTGATCTCGCGCAACGCCATGGGCAAATTCTTGACCGAAAACGTAGCTGCCGACATGCGACTTGCCGGCTGCTGTGCCTCGGAAAATTCCGAGATACCGCGCCATGCCAATTCCTCTCTTGCCATAACTGACCGATCAATCATCGCCGAATGATTTCTGCGTGTAGACCCTACAGCATTCTTTACACGCACGACATGCAACCCGCAGAAAAATCGCTTATTTCGGCCGAAATATCGTCAAAACCGGGTTTTTGTGAGTTGTTTTTTGAACAACGCTTTTCGTTACTGTTGTAGAAAACAAAACTTTGACCGGCACGCCCGATGCAACGCGCAGGCGCGCGTAGTGAAAAGGTCTTGCAGCGCGGATGACGGCGTGCGCCCGGCGACGCGCCTGTTGCGAGGAACGAGACGTGGGAGGCGAGAAACGAGCGAGCGGCAATGGCTCGCCCTGACTGAGGAACAAGGGAAGAGGAGCGAGAAACGAGTCAGCGGCGGTGGCTCGCCCTGACTGAGAATCGAGAAGAGAGAAGTGAGAAACGAGTGAGCGGCAGCGGCTCGACGAACTCCTCGTTTCCCACTTCTCTCTTCCCTCGTTCCTCGCTCCCCTCTTTGATCACGCAGAGCGGAACGTGGTGCGAAACGGACTGCCGCAGCGCCGTCTCAGCGCACGCCGCTGATGACGAAGGCGGCCCAGTAGTACGGATGGCTGAAGTCCTCGCCCCAGCCTATCCAGCGCTGCCAGGCGGGTCGGTCGCTGGCGAGTAGCTGGCGCTGGGCCAGCGCGAGCGCGAGATCCGCCGGCGTGCCGCGCGCGAGTTCGGTGTAGAACGCGCGCATGAGCTGCTCGGTCGGCGCGTCGGCGACGCGCCACAGGGTCGCGACCACGGAGCCGGCACCGGCAAACTGGAATGCACGCGTCAGCCCGACCAGTCCTTCACCGCCGGCATTGAAGCCCAGCGCGCTGTCGCAGGCCGACAAGGTGACCAGCCCGGCACGCAGCGGCGCCGCACGCATGACATCCCAGGCGCTCAGCCGGGCTTCCCCGCCCAGGCGCAGGAACGAATCCAGCGGATAGGCCGGATCGACCACGGCGTGGCTGGCGAAATGGACGATGTCCGCCTCGCGCAGCGCAGCCAGTGCCTGCGCCGGACTCGCCGCCGTACCCGCATGCAACTGTGCGCGCGCACCGAACAGGGCTGCGATCGCCTCTGACTCGCGCTGCGCGGCGGGCAGGTCACCGTCGCCGTTGGCACGGGGCGCGGCAAGGATCGCGACGCGCGCCTGATCGGCCGGCCACAGCGGCGGCGGCCGGCCGAGATAGGCACTGGCCGAAACCAGCAGGCCAAGCACATGACGCTGCGCCAGGAACAGGCCGTCGGCACCCTCCTCGCGCAATACCGCGAACGGCAGACGATGCAGCGGACCATCGGGTACCAGGTACAGCCGCGCCGCATCGCCGATCGCCGGCGCGAGCGGCGCGATCAGGCGCGCATGCAGCGCGGCGGCGCGCTGCAGCAGCGCCTCGCGGCTCGCGCTTCCGGCCGTCGGCAGCGTGATCAGCAGGCGCAGCGCGTCGACCTCGCGTTCCAGCGACGCCGCATCAAGATCCAGCGCGAATGCCTGCACTTGCGGCCGGTCGCGGCGCAGTACGAAGGCCCAGCTGCGCTCGGGCAGCACGGCATAGGACACCAGTGCCGCATCCGCCGGCAGTGCCGCGGCGACCTCGGCGGCCTGTGCCGCACGCGGCAGCGCCAGTCCGGCCAGGCGCGCATCCGCCGCGACGAGACGCTGCTGCAATGCCGCGCCGCGCTGCCGCAGCCGGGAAAAGGTCTGCGCATCCAGCACGCTGCCGGCCTGCGCCTGCTTCTGCGCGCGCAGGTAGTCCTCCGCGATCGCCCGCTCCTCGTCGCGCAGCGCCGCATCGACGTGGGCCAGCAAGGCCTCGCGCCGTTGCCCCAGCGTGGCGAGGAATTCGCGCGCGCGATAGCGGTCGAGCAGCAGCCAGGCCGCGTCGGTGCGCACCATCGCCAGCAAATGCGCAAGCATTTCGCGGTAGAACGGCGCCGACCGCGCGGCCCAGCGCGCGCGCGTTTCCTCGTTGCCGCCGAGCAGATCGCGCTGCGCTTCGAGCGCATCGAGCGCGCTCGCGAAATCGGCCAGCGCAGCGTCCGCATCGCCGCGGTCGCGCGACAGGCGCGCGCGGGCCAGCAGGGTTTCGGCTTCGAGCACGGTCTGCGGCGCATAGCGGCGGCGCAGTTCCAGCGCTTCGCCGACGCTGGCCGCCGATTCGTCGTAGCGCGCGAGCCGGCGCAGCGCTTCGGCCCGCTGCACCAGCACCGGCGCGAGCTGGATGCGCCGTTCGCGCGCGCGCAGCAGTGCCGCGGCCGCGTCCGCATCGGCCAGCGCGGCCTCGACCTCGCCGGAGTCCAGGCGCAGTTGCGCGCGCAGCGACAGCGCGTCGGCATGCAAGGTGTCGCTGCGCTCGCCGGTCGTGGCCAGCGCGACCGCGTCGGCTTCCCGCAAGGCCTCGGCGCGACGCGCCTGTCCGGCCAGCGCGAGCGCGAGCTGCAGACGCATGCTCAGGGTTTCGTAGGCCGTCGCGTCGATCTGCAGGCCCGCGGCGACGGCATCGCGCAGCAAGGCTTCGGCCCGCGCCGATTCACCGCGCCGCTCCAGCGTCTGCGCGAGTTGCGCGCGGCTCATCGCCGCTTCGGAACCCGCCGGCGAGGCAAGCGCAAATGTCGCCATGGCCTGCGCGAGATGCCGTTCCGCCACATCGAGGCGGCCGCGCTCGAACGCCATGAGGCCGGCGTTGTACTGCAGCCGGCCCAGGCTCATCTGTCCCGGCGCGATGCGCGCCATCTGCCGCAGCGCTGCTTCGGCCTCGCTCACGGCGGTGTCGAGATCGCCGCGAGAGCCATGCACGGTTGCGATCGCGCCGCGCAGGCCGGCGTGCTGCAGGCTGTCGGGCGCGAGCGCCCGCACGGTGCGCTCGGCGTCGGCATAGCGCGTCATCGCGGCGTCGAGCCGGCCCTGGCGATAGTCGACGAAACCCTGCACCTGCAGCGCCGCGGCGGCGATCGTATTCGGGCCGGATTCGGCCTGGGCCAAGGTCAGCGCCTCGGCGGCTGCACGCGCCGCGGTCGCGTAGTCACGCACGGTGAAAGCGCTGCGCGCGAGCGCGAGCTGCGCCCGCGCGCGCAACAGCGAGCCCGCATCAGCGCCGCGATGCGCGATCAGTGCCTGCGCGAGCACCACACCGACCTGGCGGTCCGGATTCGCTTCGGCGAGCTGCCAGCAATATTCAAGCACCGCGTCGGCGGCAGGCCCGGCAAGCGCGACCGCGGCATCGCAGTGCGCCGGGACTTCGGCCCATCGCCGTGCTGCGGCGTGATCGGCCGCGAGGCGCAGCTGGGTCCAGGCCTGCGCCCGGCGGCTGTCATCGCCGGTGTCCTGCAGTTGCCAGTCCCAGCGGCTGCCGGGCAATTCGATCTCACGCGTCCCGTCGCTGCGCTTCAGACGCACGGACAGCGGCCCCAGCGGTGCGTGAACAAGTTCCTTTTGCCACCAATCCAGCGCATCGGCACCGTCGTGCCACCGCGCCTGCGCGTCGCGCCAGGCCAGCAGCGTGTCGCCGGTCTGCACGTCGATGCCGAGGCCTAGCAGTGCGGGGCCGGGGTCGCGGACTTGCACGGCGGCCACGCCGCAGAGCGGCAGGGTAAGGAATAGAACAATGAGCGCGCCCCGGCGCATCAGGAAGGCTTTGAACAAGCCCTCCCCTTCAAGGGGAGGGTTGGGTGGGGATGGTGTTGAAGTTTGCCTTGTTGTTCGGGAGAAAACGTCTCTCCAGCAGCGTGCATAAGATTTTCGGCGTTACTCCATAGGCCGCGCCTGACACCATCCCCACCCAACCCTCCGGCCCGTTGGGCGTTGAAGTCGGTGAGAATCTTCCGGTTCTGAGCCACCGGCTCCAACCCCCTTGAAGGGGAGGGCTTCAAGCACGCTACGTCGCTTCCACCTCGTTTAGTGAGCATGGTGCTGAGTGCCATTAAGGCTCCACCCGAAAATAAAACGGCCCGATCTCGATATCGCTGCCCTCGGCACGCACGCGCCAGAGAAACGTGCCGCGTGCAAGCCGCGCGCGTAGATCCTCAGGCAACGCAACGCGCGTCGCGGCGACGCGCTCGCTGCGCCACAGCGATTCGGCGCGCTCGTCGTACAGCTCGACGCGATACGCTGTCGCGCTGCCGATCGCCGCCCAGCTCAGCTCTGCCGGCGCGGCATGCAATGCGCTGCCGCTGGCCGGTTCGACGGCCGCGGCGGGGCTACCGCGCACGACCGGCGGGACCGGTTCGCGCGGCAACAGCAGGACCGTGCCCAGTCCCACGACCAGCACCGCTGCAGCCGCGAGCGCCCAGCGCGGCAGTCCGCTCCGCCTTCCGGCGCGAGCGCGTGACACCACATTTTCCGTACCAGCCGTCCCAGCCGCGCAGGAAACATTTGCACCATTTATTACATTTATCGCATTTGCCGTATCGACCGCGTCCGCCCTGCCCGCCGCCTCACCGCCTCCCAGTGCCGCGAACGCCTGCGCGTCGGCCTCGAGATTCGCCTGCAAGTCCTGCGCGATCCGCGCGACCGCGGCGCAGCGCGGACATTCCGCCAGCGCCTGCAGGGCACGCTCGGCGCGCGGTGCGTCCAGCGTGCCGGCCAGCGCCGCGAGCAGTTCCTCGGGCGGCAGGCAGTCGTGCGCGCCGTCCGCGGCCTGTGCATAGGCCTCGCTCCATTGCCGCGGCTCATTCATGGTTCCACCCCTCCGTTTTCAATCGTTCGCGCAATTCGTCCAGACCGCGATAGACCAGGTTGCGCGCCGTCGCCTCGGTCATCTGCAGCAGCCGGCCGATCTCCGCCGTACCGAAGCCCTGCAGGTGCAACTGCACCGGCCGGCGCCGGCGCAGCGGCAGTTCGTCGAGCACGCGATGCAGCGCCTGGCCGAACTGTTCGCCGGCCGCAGCGCGCTGCGGATCGGCTGCGTCAGCGACGCCGGCAAGTTCCGTTTCGTCATTCGCGGCCAGATCCGGACGCGCCTGGCGCCGGCGGATATGGTCGACGATCACCGACATCGCGGTCTGGTACAGGTAAGACGCAGGCTGCCCGATGGTCTTCTCGCGCGTCAGCGCCTGCCAGACGCGTACCCGCACATCCTGTTCGACCTCATCCGGATCCACGCCCAGCGCCTGCGGACAGCGCGCGCGCACGATCGCCCGCAGGCGCGTGCCGTATTCGGCCAGCAACTGCTGCAGGCGCGCGACAGCGGCGTCATCCATGCGCATGCGTTCCCACCCGCGCTGCCTGATGCCCCGGCATCGCTCTCCCCGCCTGATGCGCAAGCATCGCCCTTCCCCCGGTAGGCGCCGGCATTGCGCCGGCGGCACCGAGTATGTCGCAGCCGCACACGGACGATCCACGCATGGCGCAACCGCATCGACGCCGTCCGTCGGCGTGAGAGGAAGCCGCAGCCGGCTGCGTCCTACCCGCAGTTCCCGCGGAGTCGCTTCCATGTTGCTGCGTCCGGTGCTGTTGCTCCTGCTGTTCGTGACGGCCGCGTTCGCGCGCGCCGACGTCGTCAATCCACTGCCTTACGATCTCGTCTATGTGCGCGCGCCGTATTTCGGTGCCGACTACAACGCCGCATTGCCCAACGACGGCAACAGCGTCTGGCCCGACACCGTGCGGCCGCTGACGCCCGATCCCGGCGCGACCTTGATGCTTCTGCGCAGCAACGGCCAGCGCGAGCTGCTGTTTCCGCTCGAACAGCACCGTGCCCTGCTCGACACGCCGGCCGGCAAACCCGTGAGCGTGGGTGCGGTAGCCGACCCGAACGTGTCCTTCGATGGCCGCCGCGTCGTGTTCGCCTGGTACCACGACCTGTCGCCCGAGGTGCGCAACGGCCAGCGCGGCGGCCTGAGCCGCGCTGGCGCCGACCTTTACGAGATCGACGTCGCCACGCGCGCACTGCGCCGGCTCACGCGCCAGGAATTCACGCCGAACACCGGCAATGGCGCCGACTTTTCCGCTGGCAACAATCACCCACAGATCGGCGTGTTCAACACCGGGCCGACCTATGCGCCGCGCGGCCGCATCGTGTTCACGTCCTCGCGCAACAACCTGCTGCCGCCCAAGCAGGCCAGTGCGGGACAGCGCGTGCTGCAGCTCTTCGCGATGGACGGGGACGGCGCGAACGTCGAGCAGATCGGTCATCTGAACCTCGGCATGGCGCTGCATCCGCAGGTGCTGCGCGACGGACGCATCCTGTTTTCCAGCTGGGAAATGCAGGGCCTGCGCGACGTGCGCGCGTTCGCGCTGTGGATCATCGATGCCGACGGGCGCAACTGGAACAGCCTGTCCGGCTATGCCGACCATCCGTTCGTGCATCACTTCGCCACGCAGATGCCCGACGGCGACATCGTCGTCACGCGCTACTACAACCTCAACAACAACGGCTTCGGCAGCCTGCTGCGCTATCCGCTCGATCCTCCCGGCGTGGATTTCCTCAGCGACGATCCGGATCCGGACAGCGGCATCACACCGCACGAGCGCCGCGATCCGCTGCAGCCCGGCAACCTGCGTCGCGACATCACGCCGTTCACGACGCATCTGGACTATGCCGCGCCCTGCCCCGGCTTCGAACGTGATCCGGCCGGCTCGGCCTTCGCGCCGTATCCGTGCACACCGGCGCAGCGCCGCGGCAAGTTCACGCATCCGCAAGCGACACCGCCGGTGCCGGGTCGCGGCGGCGCGGCGGCCGAACTGCTCGCGGTCTACACGCCTGGCGGTGCGAACCACCGCAGCTTCGGCGCCGGCAATCCGGGCCTGCCGTGGTATCACGGTGAAATCGTGCTGCTGCCCGACGGCGAGACGGTGCCGATTCCCGCCGCGTGCGCCAACGGCCCCGGCGCGGGCTGCACGGCGGGACTGCCGCCGCAGATCGTGCGCGTGCTCGCCGAAGACGGTTACAACCTGCAGTGGCCGCGGCCGCTCGTGCCGTTCGCGCAGCTCTACGGCATCGCCGCGCCGGCTGGCCCCGCACCGCTCAGCGACGCGCAGATCCAGGCCGAGAACCTCGTCCCTGGCGAACCGTTCGGACTGCTCGGATCCAGCTCGCTGATCTGGCGCGATACGCGTCCGGCACGCTCGCGCGTATTCGCCGATCGTGATCCGTTCAATCCCTTCAGCTGGGACTTTTCGTACAGCTGGGTCGTGCAGGGCACCGACGCCGGCCTGTACGCCGACGACGACATCTACGCGCTGCGCGTGCTGCTGCAGGAGCCGCTCAGCGATCTCTCTTACCCGAACAACAGTCCGCAGCATCTCACCCACGGCCGCGAGCGCCTGCGCCTGCTCGGCGAGGTGCCGGTACGCGGCCCGCTGTCGGGCAAGCCGGGCACGCCGCTGACGGCGCTGCCCGACGGTCGCGTCGTCGCCGATACCTCGTTCCTCGTGCGCGTGCCGGCCGATGCCTCGGTCATGTTCCAGACCATCGACCGTCGCGGCATGGCCTTGAATACCGCGCAGACCTGGCACCAGGTGCGCCCGGGCGAAGCGCGCTACGACTGCGGCGGCTGCCACTCGCACTCCAAGGAATCCGTGGACTTTTCCACAACCGCGGCGGCGCAACCGGGCTACCAGCGACGCGACCTCGCGCTGGTCACGCCGCTGCTCGCACGCGACGCCGGCGGCACCGACACGCTGGAGACGCGCGCCGCGCGCAGCGTCAGCCTCGAATACTTCCGCGACATCGCGCCCATCCTCGACACGCGCTGCGCCGCGTGTCATGGCGCGACCAATCCCGCCGGGCCTGGCCCAGGCCTGCGCCTGGCATCGTCCGCGCCGACCGTACAGGGCTGGCCCGCGGCGTATCACGCGCTCGCGCTCGACGGCACCGATCCGGTCAGCGGCGCCGTGTTTACGCGCCTGCTCGGCGACCAGGCCGTGCAGGCCACGCGCTATGTGCGTTCGCTACAGGCGCGCCAGTCGCTGCTGCTCTGGGCACTGTGGAACGAACGCCTCGACGGGCGCAGCAACGCCACGCGCAATGACGACATCGACTTTGCCGGCCATCCGCCGATCGCGGGGCTCACGAATGCGGAACGCTTCACCGTCGCGCGCTGGGTCGATACCGGCGCCGGCATCGAGCTGCGCGGCCGCAACGATCCCACCGACACGCCGTCGCAACAGAATCTCTGGGGCTACGACGACGACGACCTGCGCCCGACGCTGGTGCTGCGGCCGACGCCCGACGCCGCGGAAACCGCCGGCTACATCGACGCGATCGACGTGGCCGCCTTCGATATCGAAAGCGGCCTGCGTAGCACAGCGGGCGAATGGACATTGAGCGCCGACCGCGCGATCGGCAGCGTGCCCGCCGGCGCGAATCTCGCCGCGGGCCTCGTACTGCCCGACAACGGCGCGATACGCCGCGTGACGCTGCCGGCGCGCGTCGCCGCGCCGACGATGTTTACGCTGCGCGTGCGCGACAGCGCCGGGAACCTCGCCGAGATCCGCCGCCGCTATCGCTTCGAGCGGGTGTTCGCCGATGGCTTCGAGTCGATGCCCTAGAGCCTCCGAGAAACAACCAACCTGAAAAGCACTGAGGAGCCCTCCCCTTGAAGGGGAGGGCTAAAGCGCTCGGCCTATCACTTTGCGCGAGGCATTTTGCGAACGCTCGTGGCGACCAACAACTGAACTCATTTTTCACTCGTGCCTCCCTGCTTTTGTGCCTCACATCCGGAGCCCTTCATGAAAACTCGCCTGCTGTTCGTGCTGTTGCTGCTGCTCGCTGCCGCAACGACCCACGCCCGCGCCGACGTCGTCGTCAACGGCATCGCCCTGCCGCCGCAGACCGTACAGGCGCTGCAGCAGGCCGGTATTCCCGCGCAGCACGGCCAGTGGTGGTACGACGCGCGCACCGGCGCGTTCGGTCCGCTCGGCGGCGCAACGGCCGGCTTCCTGCCGGCCGGACTGAACCTCGGTGGCGCGCTGCGCGCCGATGCGTCGGGCGGCGGCGACGGCCGCTACGGCGGTGTGTTCATCAACGGCCGCGAAATCCATCCGCAGGACATCGCCAGCCTGCGCCAGCTCGTCGGCCAGGTACTGCCCGGGCGCTACTGGGTCGACGCGGCCGGCAACTTCGGCGTCGAAGGCGGCGGCATGCTCGGCAACCTGCACGCACTGGCCAGCGCGAACGGACACGGCCCGCGTGGCAGCGCCGCGTCGGGCTGCAACGACGCGTCCTGCCGCCATTCGCGCAGCTGGCTCGGCAAGGGCTATTTCAGCGATGGCAAGAGCGGCTGCATCGTCATGGAAGGCGAAGTGACCTGCTGACGCGCCGCACGATGCTGGTGGCGCAACCCGACGACCGGCCCTCCTGCGCCGGCGGCGCGACGCCGCGCGCCCGACGACTCGAGACATCGCAGCGTATCCGGTGATGGCGCACGCTCAGGGTGAACCCCGATTCCGGTACCCGATCCTGCGACACTGGACCGCAGCGGTTCCTTCGCGGGATCCTGCGCCACTGCGCGCGTGCGACCTCGCACGGGAATGCGCCTCACCAGGGTGGCGTCGCCCGGAGTAGCCGCGAGCCTTCCCGCCCATGAGCCCGACGGTGCATGGCGCAATTCACCAACAGAGGTCTTGAACATGTATCGAAGCCATCAGGAACGGCACCGCATCTCGCGAATGGGCTGGCTGCGCGCGGGCGTGCTCGG
The DNA here is from genome assembly GCF_032229445.1 of Tahibacter sp. Classification (NCBI taxonomy): domain Bacteria; kingdom Pseudomonadati; phylum Pseudomonadota; class Gammaproteobacteria; order Lysobacterales; family Rhodanobacteraceae; genus Tahibacter; species Tahibacter sp. Next base: position 15,861 of record NZ_JAVTWC010000081.1, on the reverse strand, counting down.
TGCCAACGATGGCCTGGTATCGACCGCCAGCCTGATCGTCGGTGTGGCGGCCGCGAATGCCAGCCATGGCAGTGTGCTGATCGCAGGCGTTGCCGGCCTCGTCGCCGGCTCCCTGTCGATGGCCGCGGGCGAGTACGTCTCGGTCGCCTCGCAGGCAGACTCGGAGAAAGCCGAGCTCGACCGCGAACGACGCGAACTCGAGACCGACGACGTGGGTGAGCACAAGGAACTGGCTTCGATCTACGTGGCCCGTGGTCTCGAACCCGAACTGGCAAAGAAAGTCGCCGTGCAGCTCATGGCCCATGACGCCCTGGATGCCCACGCGCGCGACGAACTGGGCATCTCCGAGAATTTCACGGCGAAGCCGATCCAGGCGGCGATCGCTTCGGCGTTGAGTTTTGCGCTCGGAGCGGTGTTGCCCCTGCTGGTCGTCGCCTTCTCGCCGCCTGCGCTGCTGATCCGTGTTGTTGCTGCGATCTCGCTCGTGTGTCTGGCGATCCTGGGTGCCGTCGCCGCGCGGGTGGGTGGAGCGCCGATGGGCCGGGGCACGCTGCGCATGACCTTCTGGGGCGGCCTGGCCATGGCATTGACGGCAGGCGCCGGCGCGCTGTTCGGTACCGGCGGATAACCGGAGCGCCCCGCACAGCACGATGCAGCGGTGTCGATCGACCCGGCTGACTGGGCACCGACGCCGATGGCGCGTGAGCCGGACGCGTGTCGGCCTGTGATCTCGCGCGCCGTCCACGCACTTGATCGAGGTCAAGGGCTCGCGATTCCACGCAGCGATACTCGACCCGTATTCACCGAATGCCCCGAGGCCGCTGTGCAAGGGACCCGGATTCCTGTCGACGCGCCGGTCCACGCCCACCTCGTTTTCGCGGAGGCACTGGGCGCGGCGAGCCGGCTTTGCTGACGGAACGCCAATGAACGCTCGCTTGATGCTGCAGGAGAACCCGGATGCGAGGGCCAGTCCGGCGCCGGGTCCCGGTCCCGCCGCCGACGGAACTGCCGCATCCCCGCCACCGAACCCCGGCAAGTCACCACCACGAGCGCACTGGCCGAATCTCGGGCGATCGATCAAGTGGCTCGTCGTTGTCGCGCTCGCCATCGCCGCATTGCTGTATTCGACGCGCAACCTTCTGCTCGGAACGCCCGTGTCCACCGTTACGGTCGTGCGCGGTGACCTGGTCCAGACCATCGTCGCCAGTGGCCGGGTGGCCACACCACAGCGCGTCGCCATCAGCACCGAGTTCACGGGACGGGTCGTGGCGATCCCGGTCGAGGAAGGCCAGCGCGTGACGCGCGGCCAGTTGCTGATTCAGCTCGACGACAACGACGAACGCGCCGCGCTGGCGCAGGCGCAAGCGGGCATCGCCCAGGCCACTGCCACGCTGCGCCAGACCCAGGACGTCTCGCTGCCCACCGCGGAACAGAGCCTGCGGCAGGCCCGGGCGAACCTTGCCCAGGCCCAGCAGCAATTCTCACGCGTCCAGGAAATGACCACGCGCGGCGCGTTCTCGAAGTCGCAGCTTGACGATGCGCAACGCAATCTCGACGTGGCGCAAAGCCAGGTTCAGGCGGCGCAGATCCAGGTTCGCGCGAGCCGCAGCGGCGGCAGCGCGTACGTGCTGGCGCAAGCGGCGCTGCAACAGGCGGAGGCCGCTCGCCAGGCGGCGCAGGCGAAGCTCGAGGCGACCCGCATCGTCGCGCCCACCGACGGCATCCTGATTGCGCGGAACATCGAACGCGGCGATGTCGCTACGCTGGGAAAGGAGCTGATGGTGCTCGCGCCCACCGGGCTCACCCAGGTCGTGGTCCAGATCGACGAGAAGAATCTCTCTCACCTGTCCGTGGGCGAGGCCGCGGTCGGTTCGGCCGACGCGTATGCGGAGCAGCGCTTCACGGCGATCGTGTCGTACATCAATCCCGGCATCGATCCGCTGCGCGGCGCGGTCGAGGTGAAACTCGACGTGGCCGAGCCACCCGCCTACCTCAAGCAGGACATGACCGTCTCGATCGACATCGAAGTCGCGCGCCGCGACGCGACCCTCATCGTGCCGGCGGCAACCGTGCGCGACCTCGACAAGGGCCAGCCCTGGGTCATGGTCCTCCGCGACGGGCATGCGCGGAAACAAGCCGTGACAATGGGATTGACCGGCACCGGCCAGGTCGAAGTGCTCGACGGCGTCGCCGCCGGCGATCGCCTGATCCCGACCGGCGCCACGGCGATCAGGATCGGCCAGCGCGTGCGCACGACGGACGACGCACGGCCGAAGCCGTGAACCGCTACCTGCCGTTCGAGTGGATAGCCGCCACGCGCTTCATGCGCAACGGCCTGATGCAGACCCTGCTGATCATCTCCGGCGTCGCGCTCGGAGTCTCGGTGATCGTTTTCATGTCGGCGCTGCTGACCGGACTCCAATCCAACCTGTTCCGGCGCACGCTCGACTACCAGGCGCAGATCGTCATCATCCCGCCGGAAGACGTCGCGCGTCCGTTGCGCGGCGGTGGACCCGTCGCCGAGGCCGCCATCCTGCAGCCGCGTTCGCAGCGCCTGCGTTCGGTGGATCAGTGGCAAAAGGTTCGTGACCTGATCCGACGGATGCCCGAGGTCGTCGCGGTGACGCCGGTCGTATCAGGGCCAGGATTCGCCGCGCGCGGCGATGCGAGCAAGGCCGTCAACATCACCGGGATCGAGCCCGACTCCTACCTGCGCATCATTGCGTTGCGCGACAAGATCGTTGCCGGCCACCTGAGCGTGAGCAACGCCGAGATCATTATCGGCACCGAGCTCGCGAACGACCTCGGCGTCAAGGTCGGCGACAAGCTCAGCCTCAGCCCCGCCAGTGGTGCCATGCAGACCTTGATCGTCAGCGGCATCTTTGATTTCGGCAACAAGGGCATCAACGGACGCAACGTCTACGTGGCGCTGCGCGTCGCGCAGAGCATGCTGGACCTGGCCGGCGGCGTATCGAGCATCGAACTCAACGTGCGCGATCCGTTTCTCGCCGAGACCACCGCCCAGCAGATCGCCGCCCAGACGAACGTGCAGGTCGACAGCTGGATCACGACGAATGCCCAGTTCTTCACGGCCATGTCGGCGCAGACGATGTCGAACACCTTCATCCGCTTTTTCGTCGGGCTGACCGCGGCGCTGGGCATCGCCAGTGTCCTGGTCGTCTCGGTCGTGCAGAAGTCCAAGGAGATCGGCATCCTGCGCGCGATGGGCACCACCCAACAGCAGATCCTGCGCGTGTTCCTGATCCAGGGCGGCGTCATGGGCATGATCGGTTCGCTGTTCGGCTCGGCGCTGGGCGCCGTGTTCCTGAGCTTCTGGCGCGGCGTGGCGAAGAACCCGGATGGCACGCAGATGTTTGCGATCACGGCCGAGCCGAGGCTGTTCGTCATTGCCACCATCGGCGCCACCCTGATCGGCGTGCTGTCCGCCGCGGCACCGGCACGCCGCGCCGCGCGGCTCGACCCGGCGGTAGCGATCCGTGGCTGACATCGCATCCGCAGCGCAACCGGTGCTGCAACTGGTAAACGTCCACAAGTCGTACGGCACGGGCACCCGCGTCGAACAGGAAGTCCTGCGCGGCATCGACCTGGTCCTGCGCAAAGGCGAGTTCGCCGCATTGATCGGGCCTTCCGGTTCGGGCAAGAGCACCTTGCTGAATCTGATCGGCCTGCTCGACCGGGCCAGCAGCGGCCAGCTCTTCATCGACGGCGAGGAGACCGGCGCGCTCGATGACACGAGCCTTACGCGCCTGCGCGGCCGCTCGATCGGATTCGTGTTCCAGCACAGCTATCTGCTGGAGGAATTCACCGCGCTCGAAAACGTGATGATGCCGCTGCTCGCGACCCACGGCTGGCCCAGCGAGGCGATGCGCACGACGGCGCTGGAACTGCTGGGTCGCGTCGGCCTGGAGCGCTGGAAGGACCACAAGGCCACCGAACTGTCCGGCGGCCAGCAGCAACGCGTCGCGATCGCACGGGCGCTCGCCATGAAACCACCGATGATCCTGGCCGACGAACCGACCGGCAACCTCGACACCCGATCCGCCGATGGCGTATTCGACCTGTTGCGCGAAGTGAACTCGCACCTGGGTACGTCGTTCCTGATCGTCACCCACGACACGCGCCTCGCCCAACGCTGCGACCGCATCATCGAACTCGTCGACGGGCGCATCGTTTCCGACCAGCCCAACCTCCAGGTAGTGCGCCATGAGGCGGGGGATTGAGCACGGCATCGGCCCCGGCCATCGTGCGTTTCACCCAGTATCCCCCGTCGCGCTGGCCGTGACGCGCCGCACCGCGGCATAGTCCACATCACCGGCGCGCCGCGCGCGGCTCAGACATCGAAGCCAAGGAACGACAGCAACTGCGCGTCGCTGACCGCGTCCGGGTTCGACAAATCCGCGCCGGCCAGCGGACCGGGCACCGCCGGACGCCGCAGACGGAAAAAATCCACCTGTAGCAGAAGATCCGGATCGGCCGGCACGTTCGGGTTGTTGCACGCGCTCAGCAGCACGCGCGTGTTGTGCTCTTCGTAGGAACAGGTCGCGACGATCGCGTAGTCGGTATACGCGACCAGGCCCAGCTGCAGCGTCTCAGGGAAATCGGCACGGCGGAAGCGCCGCAGCACGCGCCAGGCGCCGGGCGGTTCGACCGGCTGCACCAGCGCGATCACGTGTTCGCCGATGCGCGCAAGGCGCAGGTTCGCGCGGCTGGCCTGGGCATCGGTGATCAGGCGCACCGAATAGCTGTTCGGCTCGCCCGGCAGCGCCGCGCGCGTGGTCTTGTCCTCGAACTGATAGCTGCCCGGCACGTCGGCCGCGCCCATGGACAGGAATACATAGCGCTCGCCGCCGCGCTGCCAGTTGGCGTTGTCGGCCTCGACATCCGGCCGCGCCGCGCGCGCCATGATGCCGCCGAGGGAATATTCACTGTCGATGCCGCCGCCGCTCGTGCTGCCCGGCGCGCCGGTGCCGGCGAGGTTGCGCGGCCGCACCTGCACCGTGGCGACGAAATCGCCGGGCACGTTCTGGAACGTCAGCTCGCCGCGATAGTCCTGCCACCAGCCCGAGCTATGCGGCCGCATGACCATCACGCCGCTGCCGGTCTGCGGTTCGATCGCGAGGTATTGCAGTTGATCCGTCGGCCAGCCTTCGGCCTGCCAGTGGCGCGTCCAGTGGCGCAGGCTGTCGGCCTCGTCGAATTCGTCGCTGAGCCAGTCGATGCGCGTGGTCTGCGCCGGCTCGAAGTCGGCGACGAACAGGCCGTGTTCGGCCTGTGTGAGTGCAGGGAGTAACAGCAGGGCAAGCAGGCAAAAGCGTTTCATGGCGGGTTACCGGTTGCAGCAGGTACCCAGCACATACGCACGCCGGCCCACGCATGTCTCACGGGATAGCACCGGTGAAGCCGGCCCGCGCGCGCGAACGGCGCAGTAAAACCGACGGACGGCCACGCGCCGGATCGCGCGCGCCGCCCGGACGATCCTAAAAAGCGACGGACGGCCACGCGCCGAAACGCGCGCGGCCGCCGGGACGATCAATAGACGACCATTTCCTTGAAGCCACCCCAGAACATGCGCTTGCCGTCGAACGGCATGCTCTTCGGGTCCATCTGCAGGCGCGGGTCGGCCATGATGGCCTTCATGACGCGATCGCGCTCGCGGCGCGACTTGTATACCGCCCACGAAAACACCACGACCTCGCCTTCCTTGAGCTTCACCGCCTGCGGGAACGAAGTGCTCTTGCCGGGCTTGACGTCATCGGCCACGCACTCGTGGTACGCGAGCGCACCATGCTCCATCCAGATCTTGCCGGCCTTGCGCGCCATCTTCTTGTACTCGGCGAGCTTGGCGACCGGTACAGCCAATACGAATCCATCGACATAGTTCATGCGGAACTCCAGGGCATTCACAGCACGCGTCATTGCGCCTGACGTAGATAGCCCTCCTGGCCGCGTCATGCAAGCCACACGCGCGCACTGTCGCAATGCGGCATTGTGCGCAATGGCGCCAAAACACTCCGCTTATCGCTTTGCCCAGGTGCTTTGCCAAGGCGCATAAGCAGTCGCCGGCACGACGACGCACGATGCTGCGTCTCGGCATTGCAAGGGTCGTTCGATTCGGAACAGCGAGCCGTTCACCGCGCGCGATCTCGTACACCCGCGGCGGAACCACGGCAATTCCCTGCGTTTGACGCGCTGCCGACCCCGCGTTTGACGCCCTGATAACCCTGCGATTGGCAAGATGCGTGTTCGTCCATTTACCAACGGATCGCCGGAGTCATCGGGCGCCGCAACGCTTCTGCATCAGGAATCATCGTGTCGAGTGAGTTCAGCAGCGACATCCGGCGCGCGGCCGTCTTTGCGCGTCCGGTCATTTCGATCTTCCCGGGTCGCTGGTAGCGGCAGATGGTGTGGTGCAGTGAAGCTACGGCCGATGTCCGTGCCATCCGTCACGCGCTTCACGCGGTGACAGACCCGCGTTCGCGCAGCCGCCGCTCCCGTGTGTTTCCGCGCCCGCCTCGCGAAGCGACACCGCTCGCCTTGCCGCTGCCTCGATTCCCTGCCGTGGATCCGGACAGCGGCCCTGAAGCCGCGCGCAGCACTCGCGCCACGCACGGCACACCGTCCACGACACGCGCCGTTCCCAGGTCCGACACGCTCGGCCCACACCGCGCCGCTCATCGCGCATCGGCACACCAGCCCTTTACGCGTCCTGCCGCTGCCGCGCGCAGGACTAGTGTCCTGTCCCGTGAATACGCTGCAGAAATTCCGGGTCAGGGCGCCGGAATCCTTCAACGGTATGTGCGGGACAGGGCACTCGCAGCAACCCTCACCGGTGACCACGCTGCAGCTGTAGCCGTCGCCGCACGACGACGGAGAAACCGACGATGCCGACGCAAGCAGTGACCCAACTGCCGCTGTTCACCAACCCGCCGACAGCCTGGCTGGCGGCCGCCGTGCTCGCGGCAGGCACCATCGTGCTGGGGCTGGCGCTGCGCCAGACCATGCGGCGGTACAAGCTGCGCCTGCAGGCCACCGAACACCTCGAGTGGCTGGAGCTGCCGGTGCTGGCGCTGAGCCGGACCACGCTCGTATTCCTGCTGTCACTCGGGCTGTTCGCCGGCCTGCAGTTGCTCGCGCACGGCACGCGCACGGCAGCCCTGGCCGGCTCCATCGTGATGATCGCCTTGTTCTGGCAGGTGGGCCTGTGGGCCACGACGGCGACATCGGCCTGGTTTCAGCACAAGCGACGCACGAGCATTGCGACGGATCGCGCGTCGCTCGGTTCGCTGGGCATCGTCGGCGTCGTCGTGAGCGCCGTCATCTGGGTGCTGGTGGCCCTGATGACGCTGGACAACCTCGGCATCGACGTCACCGCGCTCGTGGCGGGCCTGGGCATCGGCGGTATCGCCGTGGCGCTCGCTGTGCAGAACGTACTCGGTGATCTGTTTGCCTCGTTGTCGATCGCGCTGGACCGCCCCTATGTCGTCGGCGACTTTCTCAGCATCGGCGATTTCCTCGGCACCGTCGAAGACATCGGCATCAAGAGCACGCGGCTGCGCAGCCTCAGCGGCGAACAGATCATCCTGTCGAACTCCGACCTGCTGTCCTCGCGCCTACGCAACTACGGGCGGATGCAGCAGCGCCGCGTGGTACTCGCGACCGGCGTCACCTATGAAACCCCGGCGGCGGACATAGAGCACATTCCACAGGCGATCCGCGCCATCGTCGAACGCCAGGAGGACGTGCGTTTCGACCGCAGCCATTTTTCCGCGCATGGCGATTTCGCGCTGCAGTTCGAGACCGTCTACTACGTGCTGTCGGCCGACTTCAATCGCCACATGGACATCCAGCAGAAGATCCTGCTCGAGATGCACCGCGAGTTCGACGCGCGTGGAATCCAGTTCGCGTACCCCACGCAACGACTGCTGCTCGAACGGCAACGCCCCGTTGCGGACGCCGGCAACGCCGATGCACCGTCGTGACGTCCGTGCAGACCCAACGACGGGAATGGCGTCCATCGTCATCGCCGCGTGCCGCAGACAGCGCCAGCCGCATCGGCCGGCCGCTGCATAGACAAGGGCCTCAGCCCGCCCGCGTTGCCGCCACCGGCGGCACCAGCAAATCCTCCAGGAAAAACGCCGACAGCTCCGAGCGCCCGGCGAGGCCGGCCTTGGCATAGATGGCCGCCGACTGCGCGCGCACGGTCTTTTCGCCCGTGCCGCGCAAGTCGGCGATGGCCTTGAGGCTCAATCCCTTCAACAACAGGAAGGCGATTTCCTTCTCGGCGGCCGACAGCTTCCAGTGGTCGAGCTGCCGGTCGATCGAGCGCGCCAGCCCTTCCACCTGCTTGCGTGCCTGCGCCTGCCAGGCGTCCGCCTGGACGCGGTAGGCCGACAGATCCCTCGCCTGCCGGGCGAGCCGCCGTCGCAGGCGCACGGTTCCGTGCAGCAGGTAGATCGCGCCGGCCGCCGCAGCGGCGCCGGCGACGGTTTCGACGATGACGTGCCACAGCGACGCGCCCTGGTGCAGGTCGGTGGCGACATCGAACGTGATCAACACGGCGATCAGCAACAGCACCGTAACCACGACGCCGCGCTCGCGCGCGCTCACCACGCGGGCCGGCGGACCCGTGGCCTCTTCGGTGTCAGTGCGACTCGCGCTCATCGTCATCCTCGTGTCCACCCGCTGCCTTGTCCGCATTGGCACCGCCCCGGTGCTCCTGTCCGCCCTCGCGCAACACCAGGCGCGTGCCGAACAGGTCGAGTGTGCCGCTGACCGCATCGTACTGGCGCAGCAGCAGCCCGCCCGTACCCGCGAGCACGGCGACCATCAGCACGGCGGCGGCGCCCCGGGCCGGCACCGCCGGCGTGCCCGCCGGCAGATCGCGCTTGCGACCGTGCAGCATGCTCAGCGGCAACGCGTCGCGATAGCGCAGCACGTGCACGGCGAGCCCCGCCAGATGCAGCAGCACCAGGGCCAGGAACAGATTGGCCATCAGCTCATGGACCTCTTCCAGCCACTCGGGCGCCACGCCGCTGGCCATGGCCAGGCCGCTCGCGCCGAGCCCTAGCGTCAGCAGCATCATCGACAGCGCGGCCCAGCTCGATGCGGGATTGTGGCCCGCCCACCGGCGGCCGCCGCCCGCGACCACAGCCTTCAGGTAACCCGCCAGCGCACGCGGAGCAAGCGCCAGATCGGACAGGCGCGCATGGCGCGTGCCTACCAGCCCCCAGACCAGGCGGAGCAGCACGGCCACGCCCATCGTCATGCCCGCGAGCATGTGCCAGGCGAAGCGGGACGATTCGTCGTCCACGAGATTCGCGATGGCATAGGCGGTAACGAAAAGCGCGGCGAAACACCCGTGAAACACCCGGGTCGGCAGGTCATAGACGCGAGCCGTAGTCATGAAGGCAATTCCACCAGCGAGGGGCCTCCAGACTGCGCCGCCGCTACGCGCCGGGCATCGGGCGGATGCCGCATCCCACGCGTGAATGCTTCGATCGCGCACGGGACGTATGCCGCCCTGCGGTCGGCCGGTGCCCCGGCACACGCTTTCGCGAGCCCGCCTGCCACAACCCTGCCGGCACCGACAGCGTCAACGTCAGTGCCGAACCCGTCTGCTCTGCGGCGAATTCAATGTACTGCTGCAGGCAACGCCGGCCGGCCAGGGCATCTACGCCCTGCCCGTTTCGTCGGCGACCCACGCATCCTCGCCGGCGAACGCGACCACGTACGGCCCGACACTGGCACACGGGCGAACCCCGTCCAGCTCAGGCCGCCTTGGCCAACACGCCCTCGATCCGCGCATGCGCCGCAGCCAGCGAAGCCGCACGCTGCTCCGCGCCCATGCCGATGCCTTCGGCGCGAATGAATTCGATGTCGCTCACGCCGAGAAACGCGAACACCTGGCGCAGATACGCTTCCTGGAAATCCGCACCCTGCAGCGGCGTATCCGCATAAAAGCCGCCGCGCCCCGACAGCACCACCACGCGCTTGCCACCGGCAAGGCCTTCCGGCCCCTGCGCCGTATAGCGGAACGTGCGCCCGGCCACCGCGATGCGATCGACCCAGGCTTTGAGCTGGCTGGGAATCCCGAAGTTATACATCGGCGCGCCGATCACGATCACGTCGGCCGCGAGGAATTCCTGCATCACCGCTTCGTTGCGCTCGACCTCGGCGCGGATCTCCGGCGCCAGCGCATCGACCGCCTCGCGCGGCAGCGGCGTCCAGTGCGGCAGCGCATCGGCGGCCAGGTCGCGGTAGGTCACCTCGACGCCCGGCACATCGCGGCGGTACTGCGTCACGACCGCAGCAGCCAGTTCCCGCGTGACCGAATGGGTAGCGAGCGGGCTGGAATCGAGCTGCAGCAGTTTCATGGGTGTCTCCTTCGAAAGCGGCAAATGCCGTGCGAAAGAGGTTATGGGTGATGCCAATGACCCGGTAGTCACCTAGAATCGGACGCATCGTCCTACCAGCAGAACGATCATGCGCGACCTCAACGACCTCGCCTTTTTCGCCGCCGTGGCCGAACACCGCGGTTTCGCCGCCGCCGGACGCGCGCTCGGCATCCCCAAATCGCGCCTGAGCCGGCGCGTCGCCCAGCTCGAGGACGACCTCGGCGTCGTACTGGTGCAGCGCTCCACGCGCCAGTTCGCCATCACCGAAATCGGCCGCCAGTTCCTCGCCCACTGCCAGGCCATGCTCTCCGAAGCCCGCGCCGCCGAAGACACCGTCGCCACCCAGCGCGCCGAACCGCGCGGCATCGTGCGACTGAGCGCACCGGTGGAGATCGCACAGAACTTCGTCGCCACCTGCCTGCCACGCTTCCTCGCCGACTACCCGCGCGTACGCGTGCAACTGCTCGTCTCCAACCGCCGCTTCGACCTGCTCAACGAAAACATCGACATCGCCCTGCGCGTGCGCCGCGTACCCGACATGGACCCCGAACTCGTCACGCGCCCGCTGTCGCGCATGCACAGCATCCTGACCGCCTCACCCGCCTACCTCGAACGCCGCGGGCGTCCGCAACAGCCGCAGGACCTGGCCGCGCACGACATGCTGAGCCATTTCGAAATGGACACCACCCAGAGCTGGACCTATGTCCGGCGCGCATCCGTTGCCGGCGGCACCGACAGCGTAAAGGTCGACGTCGAGCCGCGACTGCTGTGCGGCGAATTCAACGTGCTGCTGCAGGCCACGCTGGCCGGCCAGGGCATCTGCACGCTGGCCGAATCCGTCTGCGGCCCGCATATCCTCGCCGGCAAACTCGAACACGTGCTGCCTGACTGGCACGCGGGCGAGTCGGTGCTGCATCTGGTCTATCTGTCTCGCCGCGGACGATTGCCGGCGGTGCGGGCGGTTGCGGATTTCCTGGTGGAGTGTTTGCCGCCGTTGGTGCGTGCCAGAAGGGCTGAGGTGGGGTGTCCGGTTGAGGCGTTGTGAGGCACAGCGTGCGCGCGGGCGTATCTCAGCCTCGTTGACTAGCCGCTGCGAACAAACTGTCCCGACTGATCTACGATGCTGACGAAGGGCGAGGAATACACCGACCGCGGCCAGGACTATTTCGAGGAACGCTATAGCGAACGCGTTGTGCGCCAACTAGCCCATGCGCCACAGTTCGGAATGCAACTGATCCCAGACCTGATGGAGCTAGATTCTGCATGAGCGGATAGGTTTCTCAAAAAGCCTGCTAGCGCTCCTTGATGCTATTTACCGATGTCTGATTGATCGAATAGCACCAGCGTGATCCCACACTGTCGACTGAGCATTAAAGCAGCAGAATATGAAACGTATACATGGCGCCCCCATCTTATCGATTTTGCTCATTGCGCCAATTGCAGGCGCTAGCACTTTGCTCGTGACCGATGTCGCAGGTACGACTCGCTACCAGCAGATCGACTGTATTCCTGGACTCATTTCAAATCGCCCGACGATCGCTCTCGAATCAGTTTCGCTGACCTTGCGAGACGCGTTATGCCTGGCAAATCGAATAGGTGGAAAGAATGTCATTCGCTTGCCCGAACGCGAAACCATTGTGTTGAATCAGGTAGACAACTGGTGGTTTGGGCCAAATGGATTGCCACCGATTGCTTCCGACATCGTCATTGAGGGCAACGGAACCACAGTGATTCGATCAGCATTGGATGATACTGCGCCGTTTCGCTTTTTCATGATTGCGCAGCAATCTCGAACGGCCGCCCTGCGAGACGGCACCCTCACCCTGCGCAACCTCACTCTGCGCAATGGGCTTGCCAAGGGGGGCGACAGCGCCTCGGGCGGTGGTGGAGCTGGGATGGGCGGCGCCATGTTTAACTTTGGCAAATTATCTTTGGATGGCGTTGCTGTGATTGGGAATCACGCCCAAGGCGGTTCCAGTCTTGGTGCACATGGCAATCCCGTGATCCGGAGCGGCGGAGGAATGGGCGCTGATGCTGACACCTTCCGAGCGGGCGGGTTTGGCGGATGGGGGCCTTTCAACGGATGGTACGGTGGCGCGTCAGGGATTCCGGGCTATCAGACAGACAGACAGTCTATTGGCGGGGGCGGTGCTGGGTTCGCGGCCAGCGCTGGGTACTACTACATCGGAGGAGGCACTGGATTTAGTGGCGGAAACTGCGCAGGCGGGGTCAATCTCGAGGGCAACGATGGCGGAAGCGGCGGCCACAGCCTCTGGACTGGAGGGCCGGGTGAATTCGGTGGACAGTTTGGCGGTGGGGGCGGCGCTGCTGGTCTCTGGACTTTGGCGGGAGGCGGTGGCGGTGGCATCGGCGGAGGTGGAGGCGATTCAGGCATCGATGCCCCCACAGCATGCGGTGCCGGCGGTGGCTTTGGTGGAGGTGGCGGCGCAGGGGGCGCCAGCGACTCCGGTGTCGGAGGGGGTGGCGGATTTGGCGGCGGTGGAGCGGCCGCCGGTGGCGCCCCGGGATGGGGTGGATTTGGCGGAGGACAGGGTGGATGGATCTACGGGCCCGCCTCGGCAAGTGGAGGGGGCGGCGCTGGAATGGGTGGAGCAATTTTCAGCCTCGGATCGTTGGTCATAGAAAATTCCACATTCGCCGGCAATCAGGCTGAAGGTGGTTCGGCTTACGGGGGACAAGGAGGAGATGGACGTGGCGGTGCCGTATACATCTACGACAGCGTTGCGCACATTTCTTTTTCAACATTTATCGATAATGTATCGAAATTCGGATTTGGAGGCATGTTCGGCTCTAGCGCATCGGGAGCGATAGAACTGCGAACGCAAGCAACCGCAACGACCGCTTTCCTGAGCAAGAATCTATTCGCCGGAAGCACCAACGGCCGTGGTACCACGGTGTCAGATTGCGACCTTTCGAGACGCTGGCCGACCGTCACGTCACCCCAGCTATTTTCCGATGGCGCCAACGCGTACTCAGAGGCAGGCTCCTGCTCGACGAGTTTGAGCGAAGACCGGCTCGTTTCGCGGAACGAGGCAAGGCTATCGCCAGTCGGGGATCATGGAGGTCCCACGCCGACAGCGATTCCCATGCCAGGAAGTCGTTTGATCGACGTCGTCAGCTGCGCGACGTTCTCAGGCGAGCTTGTCAGTGCAGATCAACGAGGATTTCCGAGACCATGGGGCCGCCGGTGCGATATTGGCGCGGTGGAATACGACGGGGACACCATATTTATCGACGGCTTGGATCGATAGCCAAGCCGTCTGCAACCCCATCAGAATCGGCGGCATCGAGGCGTGGTGGAGTCCTCGCCGACCTGAAGGTCAGCAAAAAAAGGTCGGGTTAACTTCAGACACGCATGGAGCGAGTAAAACATCAACCTGACCCCGATATTCCACGCGCCCGCTGTCGCGCATTCACAGCATACTGACCGCCGCGCCCGCCTTTCTCGAACGGCGCGGATGTCCGCAACAGCCGCAGGACCTGGCCGCGCAGTCTGCTGGAGCGCAGTAGTGATCCTTTGAGTCGTTGTCTATGGTGGTGACGCAGTGATACCGAGGAACCAGGGAATGTCGGAATCAGGAACAGTGTTCGTGGTGCTCAACGCAGGTTCCGGTCACGGCGACAAGAACCAGGCTGAGGCCGACATCCGCCGCGTGCTTTCGGAAGCAGGCCGCCCGCATCAGGTATTTCGCGTCGAAAAGCCCGGCGACCTGCCGCGAATCGCTGCGGCCGCCGTGGCGCAGGCGCAATCGTCCGGCGGAATTGTCGTCGCTGCAGGCGGCGACGGTACGCTGAATGCAGTAGCACAGCAGGTGTTGCCGAGCGGTCTGCGTTTCGGTGTCGTGCCGCAGGGCACCTTCAACTATTTCGGCCGCGCCCACGGCATTCCCGCCGATGCCGAGGCGGCCACGCGGGCTCTGCTCGAGGCAGCGCCCCAACCGACCCAGGTCGGGCTGGTCAACGATCGCGTTTTCCTGGTCAACGCCAGCTTCGGTCTCTATCCGAAAGTGCTCGAGGAGCGCGAGGCGTACAAGCAGCAGTTCGGCCGCAATCGTTTCGTGGCGCTGTGGTCAAGCGCCATGGCATTGCTGCGTGATCATCGCCGCTGGGTCGTCCAGATCGAACATGACGGCCAGACGCAGGTGTTGCGCACACCGACCTTGTTCATCGGCAACAATCCGCTGCAGTTGGATCAGGTGGGGATTGCCGAGGCGGAAGCCGTGCGCCAGGGACAGCTCGCCGCGATCGCGTTGCGGCCAATGAGCCGTATGGCAATGTTCGGTTTGCTGATACGCGGTGCCGTCGGACGCCTCGGTGAAGCAGAGAACGTCGTGACGTTTCCGTTCCAGCGCATGACCGTGTCCCTGCGCCTGCCGCGCGGGCGCCGCGTCAAGGTCGCAATGGATGGTGAGATTACGCAGTTACGGCTGCCGTTGGAATTTCGCATCGCACCACAACGGTTGTGCCTGCTGGTTCCACACCAGGAATCTGCACCGTGAGTCTGTTGATGCACGTGTCGGACCTGCATTTCGGTACGGAACGTCCCGCCTGCGTTGCCGCCGTCCATGCCCTCGTTGCGGAATGCCGGCCCGATGCCGTAGCGCTCTCCGGCGACATCACCCAGCGCGCGCGCCGCGACCAGTTCGACGCAGCCCGCGCGTTCGTCGAAACCTGGCGGCCGCGGCCGGTTCTGGTTCTGCCCGGTAATCATGATATTCCGCTGTTCAATCTCGTGGCACGACTGTTTTACCCGTACGGCAACTATCGCGCCGCCTTCGGTGCAGAACTGGAGCCGGTATTGGATGTCGACTCCCTGCTGTTGATCGGGGTCAACACGACGCGCCCCTCTCGGCATAAGGACGGTGTCGTCGATACGGAACAGATCGCACGCGTTGCCGCAAGGCTGCGACAGGCACGACCGGATCAGCTTCGTGTCGTGGTCACGCACCAGCCAGCATGGGTGATCTTGCCGGAGGACGAAGAAAACCGTCTGCATAACGCCGATGCTGCGCTGTCGCAGTGGACTGATGCCGGCATGGATCTGATCCTCGGGGGCCATATCCACCTGCCCTATGTGCAAGCCCTGCGCGAATGCCGCGCCGGATCGAGCAGGAATGCCTGGGCCGTCCAGGCGGGCACCGCCGTATCCACGCGCATACGTCGCGGCGCCCCGAATTCCGTCAATCTGATCCGTTACGACGCCGCTGCCCGACCACGCGCCTGCCAGGTGGAGCGCTGGGACTACGATGAGCGGCTGGCACGGTTTCAGATAGCGAAGGTCACGCCAGCGCGACTCGACGAGCACGCGCCACACCACCAGGCGGCGACAAGAACGGGACCAGGTTAATCTCCTCAAAAACGCTTCCCTAAGCTAGTGTAGTGCTTCGTAATTGATGAAACGTATTGATTTCCCTGCTGTCCCAGG